>NZ_PSWB01000012.1:0-103858 GCF_002931865.1 Rathayibacter sp. AY1C7
ACGAGCGCCGCAAACGTCATCAAACCGTTGATGTCCCGCACTCGGCCTTCGGTAGAGATCCGGAGGGCAGCGCCGGTCGAACCTCCCGTAACGGGATCGGTGAGCGGAACGTTTCGAGCTACGCGGGCTCGCGGAGGCCGATCGTGACGAGTGTGGCCGCCGCGTCGCTCACCGGCTCGGCGGCGTCAGCCGGACATCGAGCGGCGTCCATACACTGAGGACTTGTGACTGCTGATCGAATCCAGCTCGTGCGCGACGACAAGCTCGCTATCGTCCCCGCCTCCGCCGTCGCGGTGCAGCCGTCAGCGGGCTGCTGATGGCCGGCGGGGCGAGCAGTGCGCTCGCCTGCAACGCTCTCGGCGCGGTGATCCATGACGTCCGATCAGCGATCTGACCACGACGCGTCTCTCGAGCGCGAGCCCGACACGGCTCAGGCTCGCACCGATGCGAACTTCCGCCCCGCCGACCACTTCGACTCCGACGGGTCGATCACGCAGCCGACCCTGGGCTTCACCGGCTGGGTCCGTTGGATGTGGCGCCAGCTCACCAGCATGCGTACCGCGCTGTTCCTGCTGCTGCTGCTGGCGATCGCGGCGGTGCCGGGCTCGCTCGTGCCGCAGCGCTCCTCCGACCCCAACGGAGTTACCCAGTACTTCATCGACAACCCGGACCTCGCGCCGCTGCTCGACAAGGTGCAGGCCTTCGACACCTACACCTCGGCGTGGTTCTCGAGCATCTACCTGCTGCTGTTCGTCTCGCTGATCGGCTGCATCATCCCGCGGACGAAGCACCACTTCCAGGCGATGCGCTCGCGCCCGCCGAAGACGCCGGCCCGTCTGCAACGCCTCGCCGGCTACACCGTCCGAGAGGTTGAGGGCGCCACTGCGGAGGAGGCGATCGAGGGCGCCCACGCGATGCTGCGCCGCGCCGGCTACCGCATCGAGCGGTACAACGATCCACGCGGCCGCTGGTCGAGCATCTCCGCTGAGCGCGGCTACCTCCGCGAGACCGGCAACCTCGTCTTCCACTCCGCCCTGGTCGGCATCCTCGTCGCCGTGGGTATCGGCGGCGGATTCGGCTACAGCGGCCAGCGCGTGCTGGTCGAGGGCGGTCAGGGGTTCGCGAACAACCTCGCGGCCTACGACTCGTTCAACCCGGGGCGCTTCTTCGACAGCAGCCAGCTCGACCCGTACCAGCTGAACCTCGACAGCCTGGCCGTCGAGTACGTGACCGAGCCTGGCGAGGCGTTCGGACAGCCGATCGACTACACCGCGACCGTCACCACCACCCAGCGCGGAGGCAGCAGCGAAGAGCGCACCGTCAAGGTCAACGAGCCGCTGGCGATCGGGGGCACGAATGTCTACCTCCTCGGCAACGGCTACGCCCCGACCATCACGGTCCGCGACCCCTCCGGCACGGTGATCTTCACCGACTCGGTGCCCTTCCTCCCGACCAACGCGAACCTCACCTCGGTCGGAGTGGTGAAGGTGACGGACGGCCTTGCTGAGCAGATCGGCATGACCGGCTTCTTCTACCCCACCCAGGACCAGCTCGCGACAGGGGCATCGACGTCCGTCTTCCCGGACCTTCAGTACCCCGTGCTCTCGCTCAACGTGTTCTCGGGCGACCTGGGATTGAACGGCGGAGTGCCGACCTCTGTCTACGAGCTCGCCGTCGACTCTCTGACTCGACTGACCGGAGGCGACACCGGAGTAGCACCATTGACGCTGAAGCCGGGCGAGACCACGAACCTACCCGACGGACTGGGCACCGTCACCTTCGAGAACGTCGGAGCCGACCCGGACGTCATCGGCACCGACAGCGTCCGCCGCTTCGCGTCCTTCGACATCCACCACGACGCCACCCAGGGCTGGGTGTTGCTCTTCGCGATACTCGTCCTCGCCGGGCTTCTCACGTCACTATTCGTGCCGCGCCGACGAGTCTGGATCAAGGCCACCCCGGCCGAGGACGGCTCGCTGCGCCTCGAGTACGCCGGACTCGCCCGAGGCGAGGATCCACAACTCGTGCGAACGGTTAGATCGGTCGCAGACCGTCACGCGCCACTCGACTAGACGTCCGCTCAGCGCTTCACTTGGGTTCGGCTGAGTAGGTGCGTGCCGCCCAGCTTGGCCAGTAACTCTCGGCCGCGTCTAGGTCGATGCCGCGAAGACGGATGAGGCAGACGTCCTGGTCGCCGCGGGTAACTACCCAGAGGCTATGGGGCCGGCCGAGAGCTCGCTTCGGGATCCAGGCCAGCACCTCGTCGAGGTCGGTTTCTGAAAGCTCCCACTCTTGGTTCGACGTGCCGTCTTCGGACCAGAAGTGGACGCGGTACGTCGGACCGTCGACCTGCAAGGTTTGGTCGCGCGGATCGTGCAGCTCTGCTTTCACGCGCCCACTGTAACTATCGGGGTGCTCGAGGCCGTCCCGTATGGGGATGGTCCCCCGGGGGTCCGGTAGAGGTCGTCTGGCATCCGGCGGGGAGCCGGAGTAAGCCGTGCCGGGAGGTCTGGTCCCGTGGGTTCGCTCCCGCATCGATAGATGCCTCCGAAACGGTGTCTTCGAACAGGGTGCGGCTGTTCAGGGTCACCCGCAAGCTCAGCACACCACCCAGTTTCGGATGACCTGGAACGCCACGCTCGCCAGCGTGAAGACCAGGAAAGCGGCGGGCGGTACGGCCAGCGGAAGGGGTTCGCCCTTGCGTCGAATCAACATCAGGCGCGCAGCGAGGATCAGCGCGAGGGCAGGGGTCGCGTAGGCGGCGATGTAGACGACGAACTGGCCCCACCATTGAGCGGCGGAGACGTCATGCCACCGCTCCCAGAACGCGAGACTCACGAAGGCAACGAGGACGAACAGCAGCGCGGTCAAGACGCCGACTGCGAGAAGTGTTCCAGCGAGGACCCCTGAGCTGTCGACCGCCCGGCGCATCCAGGAGGTGATGCTCACAGCAGCTGTGATGACGAGTACGGAAGCGCCGTACCAGTACGCCTCGACCGGCACCCATCCAAGGTTGTAGCACTCCGCGAGTACTCGGCCGAGTGGTGTCCAGGCGGCTACGAGCTGGAAAAGAAGCGCAGCGACCACCAGCAAGACCAGAAGGATCTGGCCGAGCACGCGCAGCGCACGCCTGAGGACGGAAAGCTGTCCTGACGGTTCCTCCTGATCGTGCTGCATCTGCGTCCCCCTGTCGCGCGGTAGCCGGACCGACAGAAACCCACCGCCCCTAGTGTGTATTGCACGCTAACATGCGAAGCATGACAGTTGACGTGGGGGCCCAGATCCGGAAGGGCGTGGTGGAGTACTGCGCCCTCGGGCTCCTATCGCGGGAGCCGATGTACGGCTGGCGCCTGTCGGAGGAGCTGGTGTCGCTGGGCATGATCGCCAGCATCGGCACGCTCTACCCGGTGCTCGGGCGGTTGAAGGATCGCGGTTTGATCACCTCCTACGCAGGGGAGAGCGGTTCGGGCCCGGTCCGGAAGTACTACAAGCTCACCCCCTCCGGACAGGCCGAGCTGGGCGAGTTCCGCCGCCAGTGGGAGCCCTTCACCCGTTCCGTCCAAGCGATCGTGGCAGGAGACGACACATGACCCCGACCAGCGCACCCCGCGAGGTCCAGACCTACTTGAAGCGGCTCGACCGGGTGCTACGGCCCGTCCCTCGTGACGTCGCCTCCGCGATCCGAGACGGGATAGATGAGGAGCTGGCCGGCCTCGAGCCGGCAGAAGCCATCGAGCGCGTGCGGTCCTTCGACGAACCGGAATCCATCGCGGCCGCCGCCCTGGGCGAGAGCCGCACCCACCCCACGCCAGCCGGCCGCGCGAGGGTGATCTGGATCGTCGCCGCCGGAGCCGTCATCGTCCTCGCGGTCGCCCTGGTTTCGACGTGGGCTCTCGCACCTGGCCCCACCCCTGAGGCGACCAGTTCCTCTGTCGTCGCCTACCCGGTGCCCGATCTTGGTCCCTCTCCCGCCCCAACACCTCTCGCGCCCGACGAGCAGGAGCAGCTGCGCATCCAGGAGCAGGACCGCCAATGGGAAGGAGTCCTGGCAGGCTTCCCTGACGCGACGAGACCCGCCGACCCGTTCCAGGAATACCGCGACCCGAACGATTCGACAGCACTCCTGGGCTGCCTCACCGCGGCCGGCCTAACGGTCGACCTCGGCTCGAACGCCGCCGGCGGCGGACCCGTCAGCATCATGACGTCCGCCTCGACGGAAGCCGAATCGGTCGCCGCGTTCACCTGCTGGTCGAGCTATCCCACGACCCCCGTGGTGCCCATGACGTCCGAGCAGATCGACTACCTCTACAGCTACCTGACCGAGTACCTCGTGCCCTGCTACGAAGCGAACGGCATCGAGAACCCCGACGCGCCCAGCCGCACCGACTTCATCGACCAGTGGCCGAACCAGGGATGGTTCCCCAGCACGAGCGAAGCGTGGCTGACCGACGACGAGCAAGAAGCGATTGACGAAGCCTGCACTCGACCCATTTGACGGACCGTCTTACAGGCGTCCCGTTTGGGGATGGTTGAGCGGCAGGGGGGGCGCTGCGCTATGTCGTCGCTCGGTCTTCCGGCGACTCGGTGATGAGCTCCTGCTTGCGTTCGGCTCTGAGCGCGACGACGGTTCCCGCGAGAGCGAGTGCGGCGGCTGCGGTGAAGAGGGCGGTGGCGTCCCACCTGTAGTGACGGATGGTGATGCCTGGTGAGGTCTCGCTGGCTGCGTAGGTGCAGGACAGTCCGAGCGGGTAGAGGATCTTCTCGCCCGATACGCGGCTGGAGTAGAGGTCGATCCCGTCGGGGTACTCGCTGTGCTGGCACTGCACGGCGGCGGGTTCCCAGCCGGTCTGAACCCAGCCGATCGTGTGGGTGAGGAGGGCGACTGGGGTTCCGATCACCATCGCGAGGATGCCGAGGGTCTTCGCGGTCCGGAGTTCCATCCCGTCAGAGTAGGGCGGACACCACCCACCACGCGCGTCCCGAAAGGGGATGGGTGACCGGGACGGATCCGACCCGGGTGGACCAGTGCGCTCCTGCCGTTCACTCGCTGGTCCGAGAGTGATGGTGTGCAGTCACCGTCGCTCAAGACTTCCGCCGTGATCGCGGGCACCATCACTCTCCTCGCCCTCGTCGCGGGCGTCTTCCTCGACGGATTTACGTTCGCGTGCAACGAGTCCCTTCCGCCTCAGTGCACGGGGTTCCACGTCGCGTGGCCGGCTCTGTACTTTGTCGCCCTCGCGACCTTCGTTCTCCTGGTCGCAGCGATGCGCCTTCGCACGCGCTCCCACGCTCGATGGGGGTGGCTGCTGCTCGCCTTGAGCGTGGTCGGCGCCCTCACCAGCTGGGTTCTGGCTCTGCGTACCGCCGTGATCGTCGGTTGAGCAGCACGCGGCGCGGTTGCACGATCGTGTATTCCGTAAATGGATCACTAACCGGTTCAGCCGGCGGCCGTCGTTCGAACGTCAGCCTGTGTTGAGCCATGAAGAGTCCGGAACCGAGTGCGCCGCGAGGGTTCTAGCTGCTGGTCGCTCGAAGCGTCTTCACGAGCTCCTGTAGCTCGGTCGCGTGGTCTTGCTTCCACTCGCGGATCGCAGGGGTCGCGAGCGGGTCCGTGTCCTCGGACACGGAGTCGTAATGCACCACGGCCACGTCGAGAACAGTGGCGAACACGTCATCGTTCGGCTCCATGGAAGTGCCGGCGACACCGACAGTCGCAGTGTGATCGATGCCTGCTCCGGAGAGGGCGATCGTCCACACCTGGATCGGACCGTCGGGTGTCGGAGTCGCGTCATCGGTTCTCGCGTGGGTGACCTCGATGAGAACTCCGCTTACGGTGCGCTACATGGCCCGATCGTACTCAGCCGCTCTCTGCGCTGAGCGTCCCGTTGAGGGATGGTCAGCCGGTCGGTTTCGAGTGGTGCCGCTTCCGCTCCCACTCCTCCGCGAGGATCGCGTAGACCGCTGAGTTGATCCAGGTCTCGCCGCGTTTCTCACTTTGCAGGAACAGGGCCTCTCGCCGCAGGCCCATCTTCTCCATCGCGCGCACGGAGCCGCGGTTGTGAGCTGCGGCACGTCCGATGATGCGGTGCAGACCGAGCGATCCGAACCCGACGTCGAGCAGGGCGGCGCCCGCCTCGAGCGAGTAGCCCAAGCCGGCCGTGTTGGGGTGGAGGAACATGCCGATCTCGCCCTGCTCCCCGTCCGCCGAACGGATCAGGACGGCATCGCCGACGAGGGCCGCCGATGCTCGGACCTCGATTCCGTAGAAGCGGCGATGACCCGGTTCGCGCAGCTCCCACTCGCTGTCCCGCTCCTCGAACCAGGAAGCGTACTGCCCGTCCGAGAGCGACGGGTGGCCGAGGAACCGAGAGGCGTGGGCGTCGCCCCGGTACGCCATGACCGACGCTTCGTCGTCCCGGGTGAGGCGACGCAGGCGGAGGCGGGGTGTGAGCAGATCGACCACGCCATTCATCTGCTCAGGCTATGTGCGGGTGAGGTCGACGCTGCGGGAAGCCGTCCCGTAAAGGGATCTCCATACGGGACAGCAGTGCCGACACACGCTTGAGGACGACGCCGACCGAGCGCGTCGAGTAGTCCCGCCGATGTCAGGAGGGGTCGCGGTCTCCGCGCACTGTGAGGACCCAGACGGTGTCGTTGTCCGCGTCCGATGCGGTGGCGTTGACACTCGATATCGGCTTCTCGCCGAGCGACGTGGGATCGATCTCGTGTGGGCCGTCGGCAGTCGATCGCGTCGAGGGTGGTCGTCGTCCTCGTCGCCGGTCCCCCAGCCGTGGAAAGCGATCCGATTTCGAGGTCGATCACTCCTTCGCCGAGGCAGTCGAAGGTGATCGCGGTCGGCAGCGCCGGCCTCTCGAGGGTGACGTCGACGCGGCCGCCGTCATCGTCGGCCGCGACGTTCAGTGAGAGGACCGCTACGACGTCGCGATCCGTTGCCACTTCCGCTTGGCGCTCTTCGCGCCATTGCGTGATGCGAGGATCTTCGCCTGGTACCGGTGTGCAGCCGGCGAGAGCCGCCACAAGAACAAGGCCAGCTGCTGTGTGGATGGGGCGGTGCCTCATTGCTCCACAGTAGAGGCACAGGACGCTGAAGAAGACCCATCATCACAGCGCCAGCGCTCGTCTCCTTCGCGGCGCGATACGGTGTGCTGACGAGGCACGGGGGAATGCGGTGGGATCGACAACGCGCCTGAGGTGGGTGGCCGGAGCGGCAGTGGTGGCGCTCACGATGACGCTCATGGCCGGGTGTTCCGGTCCCGACACCGAGGCCTACTCCGATTTCGAGCGGGCGCAGGACGAGCGGGACGCTCTTCCCGACGTCGGCACCGTAGGAGACGGTTACGACCCCGCCTCGATCCGTTACGTCGGGTCAGCTGAAGGGCTGGACGTCTGGATCGGGTCGCAGACCACGACCGGAGGCCGGTGCGTCATCGTGGACGGAGACGGCGACAACGAAGACGGAAGCGGCTGCGGGGATGCGCTGTCGCTGAACGGAGCATGGGCCGTCCAGATTCACACCGATGGCGCCGGTCCAGACGACGCTACTGGCATCGACTGGACGAGCCTTGGCGAGAACGTGTCCATCCGCCGGTATTAACCACCCTGTTCCTCACGTCGACCGCGCGGACGAGCACGTGCGAACGACCCCTACCGGCCGCCCGGTCGACCATGGTTGGCCGGGCGCCTAGACGTCTGCGGGCAGCGGTATCGTCCCGCGAAGCCTGTGGCGGTGAAGCTCACACCGTCGATCATTACTCCGACGTTCGGGCCGGAGGACATCAGCGCGGGATGTTCCTACTGCGCTCGGAACTGGCGCTGGTCGCTGCAGTAGCAGTGATGGCCGCGAGCGGCTGTCCTGCGGAACGCTGCCGCCCGCGCCCGCGCGCGGCGCATCCCGCGCGCCGGGCTGGTGCGGGGAACGGCCCTCCCGCAGACGCCAACTTGCAGCTCGCTGCCACGAACACTGTCCCACTGATGATCTTCGAAGGGCATGCGTGTCCCGCTGCCAAGCCCGGGTGTCGGCAACACCCAGGGTTGTATTGCCGAGCTATGCGGAGTAGACCTAGACGTGCACGACGACCGCTCACAAGGGGTGAGCGCGGGGACTTGGATGAAGGTCGTAATAGTCATGCACACCTCATGAAATCGGTCCGCTGGCAAAATCGCCACGGTGTTCGTTGCGCTCGTCCTGGGTACGGTTGTCGCACCTGCCGCTCAGGCTGACGTACCAGGACTGAACACTCATTCCTGCGACGGACAGACGTACGACCACTCGCTCGGCAGCTACAGCAACGACCAGGGGGACTTGCCGATGCGTTGCGGAAATTCCCGGTTCGGACTGAATCACATCATCGCTCGCGGCCACTTTGACGCGGACACCAACTTCGATATTCAGCAGACACTCAGCTACGGCCTCTACGCACCCGGGAGCTCAGGCTCTAAGACGCTCTACGACGCGAACTGCACACCCGTCTACTTCGTTCTCTTCGGATATAACGCCTACAACGGCTCCGATCCCCTCGCTAACCCCATCGGCATCGTCAACGCCTACAAAATCGACAGCACCATAAACACCCGATCTACCAGCAGCACCACCGCCGCACCCATCATCCAACCGCCCTATGGGACCGGATGCCCCGTCTACACCCCGATCGAGAACGATTGACCGACACCCGCGACCTCGCCGACGTCGTGGGGTGGATGCGCCGCCACTACTCCACCCCGTACGACGTCATCGCGGCTACCGCAACCCACAGCTCAAACGGATGGAGCGTTGACACAACCATTCGAGCTACACCCACCTCCACTGACGAGGTAGTGAATCTCGACCAGTGGGACCCTGCCGCAATCGATTCCCTGACCACCGGAGGCGACCTTGCAGTCGAAGCCTTCGCGCTAATCTTGCACGCCAACCTCATCGAATGGTGGGATACGGAACGACCGAAAACGTCGACGCGATACTGAACCACTAAACAATGTGACGAATCAAGCATAAGATCCGAGCAGACACCCCCTGCGAGGCGACGGACGGAAAGCAGCTGATTGCTCCGTTGAGCGGCTCTTCACCGGCACGCCGACAGCATCACGGGCCGCCGACCGACTCGACCCTTCCCTCGGCAGCTCCCAGAACCGCGCCACCCCGGGCACGCTGCTTCAACTTCGATCCCATCGCCAACACTCCGACTCACGGTGGTATTGCAACGACCGGCTGAACCCAAGTCCCCCTAACGGACACCTCCGGAGTAGATGAGGACAGCCGCTCCGGCGTCGAGGAGCCTCTCCGGCCCCTGTTCGATGCGCGAGGATTTGGACATGCGTACCGATAGGGAATCGCTCTCCGCGTCGAGCGGGAGCCTCGCGCCCGCAGCGCGAGGCTCCTCTGACCCGGCCCGGCTCGAACGGGCTGCCACCCTCACCGTGCTGCGGGCAGGACACCCCCTTACTGGATTAGGGGTGCCTTGGGCGGGCGCATTCGACGGTAGTGCGGCGCGAGCCTCGGAGGGCTAGTGCGTCGATGCGTCCGGCGTCCGATGAGGGGTCGTCATCCGGCCGCCCAGGATGGCCGCGCATGAGTGTCGTTACTCGCGGACGCATGCACATCGCTTCGCGCCATCCCGGCACTCGTGCAGACGACCGTGGGCATTCAGATGTTCAAGGTCCCCTGCACAGCCGACGCGAACGCCGCCGAACTGTTCCACAAACGGACCGTCCTTCGGGCGTTAGGGGGCCACTGGAAATTTGTGCAGCGTCGTCAGCTGCTCTGGCGAATCAGGTGATCTTCTCGGCCTCGCGGAGCACTTGATCGACGTCGGCGCCGACGCGCCACCGCTCAGTAGGCGGCGGCAGCTGCTCGCTGGCGGGTCATCCACACTTCCCGTACGCCGTCCTCGATCTTCGCGTCGCCGGCGATGAACCCGTGCCGGCGATAGAAGGCCTGCGCCCGAGGGTTGGGGTCAGCCACCCAGAGCCCTGTACTCACGTCCGGGTCAAGGACGGCCTCGAGGAGCGCCGCGCCGCCTCCTCGGCCATGCACCTCGGAGAGCGTGTAGAGAAGGTACAGCTGCTCGGCCACGCCGGAAAATCGGTCGAGCGCGGGTCCAGCCATCGCTACACCGACAACAGCGCCCTCGAGCTCCGCGATGGCGATCCTGTTTCCCGCGTACAACGGGTCGGTGAGCGCGGCCGTCCAGAAGTATTCACGCTGGCCGAGTAGTGCGGGGTCATCGAGCACGGCGTCGCTCATCACGCCGCGGTAGGTCTCCTTCCACGACTGCACGTGAACGCGAGCGATCGCCCTCACGTCCTCTGGTGACACCCTCCGCACCAGCACTCCTGACTCCATGAAGAGAGAGTAGGGGCGTGACCTCGTGGGTGCGCCGTTCCGTCAGGGGGTGGCTCATTGGAGCGTCTGAGCGCCGATCGTCGTCGTTCCGCCATCCGCGTTCTCGATGGTGATGCGTCCATCGAGGAGAAGGGTGTCGTCGGTACTAGGCCACCAGGCGGACCACCACCCGTTAGAGATGGTCGCCGCGACCTCATGACCGTCCTCGGTCAGCGTGACGCTGGCGACGTCCTGACCGACCTCGCCCGCGGCGAAGCCGTAACCGTCCGGTGAGAGGTGCCCTCCTGACGCGAAGAGTGTGACCGAGTCGGATGAAGGAGCCTGTGTGGCGTTGCCGGGGCCGTCGAGCAGTAGATAGGTCGGGACGGTGGCGCTCTCTCCAACACACCAGGCCACGTAGGGACCGCTCTCGACGAGCACTGATTCGACGGTGCCCCGTGTGTCCGCCGACACGACGTCAGCTGGCTCGGAGGTGTTCGAGTTGGCGTCGAGGGTGTCGATGCAGTTTTCAAGGACGGAGGAGCTGCGTGCGCCTGCCTCCGGTTCAGGCGTCCAGCTCGCCAGGCCCGAAGGGGAGATCCCCCCTGCGCTCAGCGCCACCGTGCTGACGGGAGCCGCTGGACGACCGGCGATCGCCGCGACGGCGACGAGAGACGCAGCGAACCCGAGCGCGCACACGCCCACGATCAGCCGCCGGCGGATATCCGTCCTCGGGCTCTCGTGGGGTGTTGTCTCGGACTCGATGCTGACGAGGATGCGTTCGTGGAGTCGCTCCGCGTCGGCCGAGTCGTCTCCTCGGCGTGCGGGGTCGGCCCGCTTGAGGGCGTGCAGTTCGTCGGTGGGCGTCATGAGAGACCTGCCGTGGGGAGCGCGGTGAGCCGCGCACGGCTCGGCCGGGTCGGGTCGAGGATCGCCGCGTACCTCTTCTTCGCCCGCGACAGGCGCATCGAGAATGCGGCACGACTGCACCCGAGCACTTTCGCCGCCTCCGCGTCCGAGAGGTCCTCCCAGACGTGCAGGGCGAGCACCTCCTGGTCCGCCTCGGACATCGATCGCAGCGCGTGGAGCGCATCGATCTCGGCGGAGCTGTCGGCATCGGCTGCGCCCGGTAGCCAGACGCGCTCAGCGACAAGATGCTCGCGCGCCTCCCGCCGGACGGCGTTGCGCAGAACGTTCGAGGCCGTGGCGAAGAGCCAGGGACGCGGATGCGCGGGAAGGTCCCCGCGCCGGCGCCACGCGATGAGGAACGTTTCGGCCACCACGTCGTCCACAAGTTGCTCTGGGGCGCGACGCCGGACATAGCGGATCAGGTCGTCGAAGTTCGCCGCGAACAGCTCCTCGAAGACGTCGCGATCGTCCTTCTCCACGTGCACCCCCTCGCCCCTCACTCTGTACATGTCTGCACGACGAGGAGTTGCAACACGACGAACGCGCAGCGTTGCGAGGACGCTCCGGATCGTCCCGAAAGGGGATCCCCACGCGGGACGGTCGGATCACCGGGGTTGATCCGCCCCTCCCGTACAGGGCTGGATCAGCCCGTCAAAGGGCGCCCGTGGATTGTCTGGTCGCGAACGCGAGGTTGAGGAAGGGTAGATCGTCGCGTGCGATGACGGCCGTTATGTGGCGACCCTCGAGTTCGGCTCCGATACCGAGGACGTGAGCGTCGGTATCAAGTAGAACCCCGTTTTCCGGTCGGCTGTCGACGCTGACTGCCACGCCACGCTCGACCGCAGCCGCGGTCGCTCCGCCTAGCAGTTCCCCTGGCAGCGTCCCTTGGACGCGCGTATCGCGGAATCGGTTCCTCAGCACGTGATTCACATGATCCGTCAGCGTTGATTCGATCGTTCGTGGACCGGGGTCCTTCGGGTCGATGAGCGTCGTCAGCACTGCTTCCCAGAGCATCGGGAACTGGAGTCGAGCTCTTATCTCCATGAGTCGTGCGGGAAGGGGGCGCACTGGTGGTTCGTCGAGCTGAGTGCGCAGCTCGCTGCTGATGTCGGCCAGGTTGGCGGGATCGTCTCGGTTCTCCGGTCGGCGCCAGAGGGTGTAGGTGATCGCCGCGGAGAGGTAGCGGCTCTGCTCGTTTGTGGTGTGCGCGATCGTCCCTACAGCGATCTCTTCGACGGAGGGTTGCTGCTGCAACGTGAACAGCGCACCAGGGAATCGAGTGGTCACTTCATCAAGCGACGGCGGGTACGGGTCCTCAAGGCTGGAGTGCACGGCCTCAGCCTGTTCGAGCCACGGCAGCTTCGCAACGGGTCACTGGATGACGGAGTGGGTAGCCGCGTCGATGTGCTCTGAGCCCGATCCGCTCCGGCCTCGTTCAAGCACGTCAGGACCATGGAAGACGCCTGTCCCGTAAGGGGATCGCTGGCCGTGCGTCTGAGAGGATCAGCGCATGTTGCCGGATGCCGAGCTTGCCGCAGCGATCGAGGCCGTCGGGGTGCGGCGGCGTCATCCGGTTCCGGAGTACGACTACCGGATCGATGACGTGCGGCTGGTCGCTGGTCTGCTCGACTTTCGGCTCTGCATGTGCTCGTCCAACCCGGAGCCCGCTGCCCCGCCAAGGCTTCGCGTGGTTCGGGTCGACGTCGCCCCGGGCGGGCACTGCTGGGCGGCTAGCTGTTTTCTCGTGTCGCCCGGCCGGGGTGGAGGTGCTGCTAGTTCTCCGAGCTTGCAGAGAGGGTGGAAGTCGTTCCTGGTGGGCGGTAATTGCCGGCGAGGTGGATGAGGTTTCGGGCTGGCATCCAGCCGTGCTCGCGGGTCTCGGTGTGGTTGAGGGTCTCCACGAACAGCTCGAAGTCTCGGTCGCCCTTCGTGTCGTGAATCCAGGCCAGGACCTCCTCGACCGAGTCGGCGTCCGTGATCCGCTGCGGGTCATGGGTCACCGCCAGCTCGTCATCGGCGCCAATCCAGAAGCAGACCCAATAGGTCAGCGGTTCCTCGCGCTGCGCGCCAAAGAACGCTTCGTTCCATTCGGCTCGCATCAGCCCTCCCGTGTCCATCTTGAAGATAGCTCTACCAGCGCCGCGGCGTCCGTTTAGGGGTCGTCATCCGTCCGCCCAGGATGGCCGCGCATGAGACCGGAATCTCGCGGCGCTGTTTGTCGCAATAGACCCGCCCGATGAAATGCCCGATGATGGGGCGTCAACTGACACACTGAGCGCGTGGCAGCTCTCGTGGGATACGCCCGCGTCTCAACCGACAAGCAAGATGCGACCGCGCAGCGCGACGCACTCCGGGCGGCCGGCGTCCCATCCGATCGGATCTACGTCGATTCCGGTCTGACGGGCCGGAACCGCGAGCGTCCCGCGCTGCGGGAAGCGCTGGCGGCATGCGACGCCGGATCGACTCTGCTCGTGACGAAGCTCGACCGGCTCGCGCGGTCCATCACAGACGCTCGCGACATCGTTGATGAGCTGACCCGCCGCGGCGTGAAGCTCAGCATCGGGGGGTCGGTCCATGATCCGGAGGATCCGATCGGCCGGCTGCTGTTCAACGTGCTCGCGATGGTCGCGGAGTTCGAGGGGGACCTGATTCGCGCCCGCACGCGTGAGGGGATGAAGGTCGCGAAGGCCAAGGGGCGTCTGCGTGGCCGTCAGCCGAAGCTGTCGCCGAAGATCGAGGCGCATCTGGTCGCAGAGCATCGTGCCGGGAACTACACCGTTGCCGAGCTCGCGGCGGAGTTCAAGGTCGCGCGTTCGACGGTCTATCGGGCGGTGCAGCGGGCTGATGCGCGCGCCGCTGGGGCCGTCGCCCTGGCGCTGTCGACGGAGGGCGCGTGATGTCGGGGGCGGAGAGGGAACCTGCGCTGGTGCCGGGGAGGGTGGAAGTGCTGCCCGGGTGGTCTGCGCGTACACGTATTCTCAACACCGGGTGGGGAACGCTCGCCCAGGCGATCGCCTGGATCTGGCTCGTCATCGGGTTCGCGGTCCTTCCTCCGGGATCGCGTCTGCCCCTTTTCGTGCCGCTGGCGCTGTTCTTCGCCGCTCTCGCTTGGTCAATGATCTGTCTCGCGATCGGCACATCCAGGGTCACCGCTGAGAAGGAAGCCGGTTACACGACCCTGGGGTTCGGGCGCATCACGGTTCCTGCGGTGGATTCGAGAACCGGTGTCATCCTGCGGGAGGCAGGCGAGCCGCATCTGGACTGGAAGACTGCGGCGCTACTTCGGCGACAAGCGAGGAACAAATGACCAATGCCGTGACCGTTTCTGCGATTCCTGCTCTCCGGGTTCGTTGGTTTCCGCTCGTGCTCGCGGTCGGTGCCGTCGTCGCGCAGCACTTCTTCGTTCTGAGCCGGAGCGGGTCATATTCGGTGGTCGCTGTCATCGATGGGGCTCTAGTGGTTTTGGCGGTGGGGCTCTTCCTCTGGGCGAGGGCGTCAGCCGGGCGCTCCGCGCGGAGGGTGGCGGAACTTGATCCCGGGACCTCGGGGGAGGCTTTCGCGTGCGTCTACCATCAGCACCTGCGGTCGCTGGTGAGGGGCTTGGACCCGGACGTCAGCATGGGGTCGTACCCGGTCGTTCACCTGGACGAGACCGGGCTGAGCATCCTGTCGCAGGCGAATGCGCGGCGGGTCACCTTCCCGTGGTCGCGAATCGCGTCCGTCCGGCCGACTCCGCTGCTCGACCGGTTCTTCACCCGGCGATCGATCGAGGTCGTCCTCGAGGAGGGCGGATCGGTCGTGCTCGCCCCCTACGGTGACCGTTCGTTCTTCGGTATGAAGGCCGCCGATGACGCGAGGTTCAGCGCGATCTGGACCGCGATCAGCTCGAGGTCCGTAGAGGGGCGGTCGGTCTGAGGCCCGGTTTGTGGTCGTAGGCGGACGTCATGAGCTTGTCGGAGGCGCCCGCGTCTCGACGGATAAGCAGGACGCGCAGGCGCAGCGCGACGCGCTGCTTGCGACCGGTGTGCCGGCGGAGCGGATCTACGTTGACGCCGGCCTCACCGGCAGCAACCGCGAGGGGCCCGCGCTGCGCGAGGACCTGGCGGCGTGCGACGCCGGCTCGACTCTGTTCGTGACGAAGCTCGACCGGCTCACCCGCTCGACCACCGACGCACGCGACGTCGTGGACGAGCTCGCGCGCAGGGGAGTGCGACTGAATATCGGCGGGTCGCTGCACGACCCGAACGACCCGATGGGCCGGCTGCTGTTCAACGTGCTGGCGATGATCGAGGAGTTCGAGGGCGACCTGATCCGGTCGCGCACGCGCGAGGGGATGCGGATCGCGAAGGCGAAGGGGCGCCTGCGCGGCCGCCAGCCGAAGCGCTTCCCGAAGATCGAGGCGCACCTGGTGGCGGAGTGCCGCTAGGGCAACTACATCGTGGCCGAGCTCTCGGAGCAGTTTGGGGCGACGCGCTCGGCGGTCTACCGGGCGGTCGAGCGCTCGAACATGACGGAGTTGCGCGCCGTCGACGTCACCCTTCCGCTCCCTGAGGGAGAGCAGTGAAGCCGAGTGCCCAACGGTCACTTGATGCGGCGCGTCTTCGAGGGCGGTCGTTGCGACCGACCGGCTCGCGGTGAGGCTCCTGGAGCCCCGAGCCGACCCGGATGAGGCGGGGGGCTCCCACGGCCCCGCTGCGCCTTTACAAAGGGCCTCCAGGCCGTCCGTCGACTCGTGAGGTCCGGAGGTTTCCTCCACCGTCTCCGGCGAGGAGGACTGCTGTGCATTATCTCGAGTTCTCGTCGAATGGGCCGAGGTGTGCGGCCGGATTCCTAGCGCTCACGCCCAGACATGCGCGCGGAGACCCTGACCTGCGCAGCACGGTATCAGGCGACCCGCGGAGGTTTCCATCCGATGCGCCAGCGCTTACAGGTGGCGGCCTGGTGCGCCCGTCGAGGCGCCGGCCGGTCTGCCGGCCGTTGACTCGTCGACCGGGTCCGGCACTCTACCGCCGACGCGTCCGCCGCTCAGTCGAACCGCGCGCCCTCCGGCCGCGGCGGCAGCACGAACAGGATCAGCAGGAACACGTAGCCGGCGATCGGCACGAGGATCGCGAGGATCCACAGCCCGCTGCGGTTCACGTCGTGCAGTCGCCGCCAGATCAGCGAGAGCGACGGGAGGAACGTCGCCAGCGCGATGGCGCCCGCGGCGAGCGACACCCAGAAGGTCTGGAACGGCGCGCCGCTCGGGTACGGGGTCAGCGTGAAGTCGAGGCGCCACGGGCCGCCGTCAGCCAGCTGCAGGAGCGCGGTGAGGACGCTGCCGAGGAGGATGATCCACCAGTACTCGGCCCGGCTCGCCCTCCCGCGGAAGCGGAGGTAGTTGCCGAAGAAGCGGCGGAGCGCCGCCATCGGCGGAGCCCCGTAGTAGGGGAGGGTCAGCGGCGGCTCGGGGGTGCTCGGGCTCATCGGGTTCCGTCTCTCATCCCTCGACCGTATCCCCTGCTCCCCGGGGCGCCGCGTCGTCCGTGCGGACGACATCCCGGTGTTCGCGCCGGAGGAACGCCGCCGTGTCCACGAAGCCGGAGGCCGCCGTCTTCACAACGGAGGAAGAACGTTCCAGCTCGAGCGTGAACACGCGGATCGGCGCGCGCCGGAGCACGTTCTACCTCCGTCATGAACAGGATCAGCGAGTAGGAACCGCCTCCGCCCGCACCGCCGCCGTCGCCCGGGCGTCGACGATCAGGCTGACGACGAGCCCCACCG
Source organism: Rathayibacter sp. AY1C7 (assembly GCF_002931865.1). Taxonomy (NCBI): domain Bacteria; kingdom Bacillati; phylum Actinomycetota; class Actinomycetes; order Micrococcales; family Microbacteriaceae; genus Rathayibacter; species Rathayibacter sp. AY1C7. The sequence goes on from NZ_PSWB01000012.1 coordinate 17,012, forward strand.
CGACGATGACGATCGCGACCCACGGCAGCACGTCGAGCCCGCTCGCGTCGATCGCCAGTCCGCCGACGACCGCGCCGCCGCCGATGCCGATGTTGAACGCCGTCGTCTGGAGCGCCGCGGCGAGGCTCCGCAGCTGGAAGGAGGAGGTGCGCAGCATCCGGGTCTGCAGCATCGCCGGGATGCCGCCGAACGCGATGTTCCAGACCACGGCGGCGACGACCACGGCCGTGGCGGCGCCGGTGCCCGCGGCGACGGCCAGGCCCGCGAGCGCCAGCACGACCGCGATCGCGGCGACCACGAAGCCCGAGCGGGGGAACCGGTCGGTCGCGAAGCCGGCCAGGACGAGTCCGACCGCCCCTGCGCCGCCGAACGCGAAGAGCACGAGCGGCACCGTGTCGGGGGCGAAGGAGGCGTTCTCGAGCCAGGGCGTGATGTAGGTCGAGAGGGTGTTCTGGCCGATCAGCACCAGCAGGATGACGACGCAGACGCCGATGATGCGGGGGAGCGTCCGGTCCTTCCGCGCCGGCAGGCGGATCTCGCCGGTCCGCAGCGGGATGTGGTGGTCGACCGCGGGCAGGAACTTCACCACGATCAGCGCGAGCACGAGCACGACGCCGCCGAGGATCGCGAAGGTGGGCCGCCAGCCGAACGCGTGCCCGAGCGCCGTGCCCAGGGGGACGCCGAGGACGAAGGCCGCGGATCCGCCGCCCGCCGTGATCGCGGTCGCGCGGCCGAGCTGCTCCGGAGCGACGAGGTGCGCGGAGTAGGCGGCGACGATCGCCCAGAAGAGGCCGTGGGCGAGCCCGCCGAGGATGCGCGCGCCGATGAGCAGCCCGAAGGTGGGGGCGAGCGCGGCGAGGACGTTGGCGACCGCGATGGTGCACAGCGCCACGAGGAGGAGGCTCTTGCGCGAGAAGCGCTGGGTCACCAGGGTCAGCGGAGTCGTCGCGACGACGACGGTCGCGGCGAAGATCGTGACGAGCTGGCCGGTGAGCGAGATGCTCACCCCGAGGTCGCGCGACATGTCGGGGATGAGCCCGGTCGGGAGGAACTCGCTCGTCACGGAGACGAAGACGGCGCCGGCGAGCGTGAGCAGGCCGATCCAGGGGAAGGCGGGGGCTTTCGCGGTGTCCTGAGGGTTCACGGTGTCCTGAGGTCGGGGGCGGGCGGGAGGGGGACGACCATCAAGCCTCGCACGCCCGCGCGGCGTCGGCGCGTGGGGGAGCCCACTGTCGTCCGGTGTTCAGCCGCGGAGGGGGGCACCGGCACGTCCGGGCCGCCGTGCCGGTCCTCCGAGCAGGCGCGGCGCCGGCTACCACAGCGCCGCCCGCCCGTGCACGGGGTGGCCCCGGAGGCGCGGCTCGCCTGGGATGGAGGGGAGCGGCCCGATCCGGGTGCCGCGGACGGAGGAGCCATGCCCGACCAGTACACGTTCACGAACCCCGCCACCCAGTACCCGGATGTGACTCCGCCGGTCCAGCAGCAGCCCGAGCCCGGGCTGCAGTCGCGGATGACCCCGGTGCCGGACCTCGGCGAGGAGAGCTACCGCGGCACCGGCCGGCTCGCGGGCCGCCGCGCGCTCATCACGGGAGCCGACTCCGGGATCGGCGCCGCCGTGGCCATCGCCTTCGCCCGCGAGGGGGCCGACGTCGCCCTCGCCTACCTCCCGAGCGAGGAGGAGGACGCGCAGCACGTGATCGGGCTGATCCGCGCGGAGGGGCGCACCGCCGTGCCGATCCCCGGCGATCTCACGAGTGCCGAGTACTGCACGCGGCTCGTGGCGGAGGCGGTCGAGGGCCTCGGCGGGCTCGACGCGGTGGTCAACGTGGCCGGGAAGCAGATCTGGAAGGAGGACCTGCTCGACATCACCGACGAGCAGTTCGAGGCGACCTTCGCGGTCAACGTCTTCGCTCCGTTCCGGATCATCCGCGCGGCCCTCCCGCACCTGCCCGCGGGCGCCACCATCATCAACACGGCGTCGGCGGAGGCGCACAAGCCCGCCCCCGACCGACTCGACTACGCGATGACGAAGGGCGCGATCAACAACCTCTCGAAGGGCCTGGCGCAGCAGCTCGCCGCGAAGGGCATCCGCGTGAACGTCGTGGCGCCCGGCCCGACGTGGACCGCCCTGCAGGTGAGCGGCGGCGTCGACCCCGAGAGCCTGCCCGACTTCGGCTCCAGCGAGTCGCCGATGGGCCGTGCCGCGCAGCCCGCCGAGCAGGCCCCGGCCTACGTGTTCCTGGCGTCCGCCGAGTCGAGCTTCGTCGCCGGCGAGACCCTCAACGTGAACGGCGGCATGGTCTCGCCCTGACCCGCCGCGCCGCCGCCGCTCGCTGCTGGACCGCCGAGACGCCTTGGTCCTGCTCGAGACACGGGCTCGCGTCAACCCTCTCCCGAGCGGCGGGGGGCGCGAGGTGCCATGGAGGGACCACTACGAAGGAGCACCATGAGCACCACGACCGTCCTCCCCATCGAGACCTACTCCGACGAGCAGGGCTGGCACAACCGCATCGCCCACGCCCGGGTCCCGCTGAGCCACCACGAGTCGCGCCAGGAGGCGGAGGAGGTCGGCGAGGAGATCGCCGAGCAGCGCGGCGGGGAGCACGTCGTCCTCGGCTGACGGCCGGCGCGGGGCGCGGCATGCGGTGCCCGGCCGGGGGACGCGCCCGGCCCGCAGGCGCCCGCTCCGCAGACGCCCCGTCCCGCGCGTGTAGCGCCCCCGACCCCGCCCGGTCAACCTTCTCGACCTCCCGGCCCCCTCCTCCCTAGCGTGGCCCGTCGTGCTCGCTCCCGAGCGCGCGACGAGAGGACGACATGGCCACCACGAGCGACGCCCCCGCGACCGGAGAGGCCGGCGGCACCTCCCTGCGCCGCCGCATCACCGGCCCGCTGCTCTACTTCTTCATCCTCGGCGACGTCCTCGGCGCGGGCATCTACGCCCTCATGGGCACGCTCTCGGCGGAGGTCGGCGGCGCCGTCTGGATGCCCCTCCTGCTCGCGCTCGGCCTCGCGCTGCTGACCGCCGGCTCCTATGCCGAGCTGGTGACCAAGTACCCGAAGGCGGGAGGCGCGGCGGTGTTCGCGCAGCGGGCGTTCAAGCGCCCGATCGTCTCGTTCCTGGTCGGCTTCGCAATGCTCGCGGCCGGAGTGACCAGCGCGGCCGGTCTGTCGCTCGCGTTCGCCGGCGACTACCTCGGCACCTTCCTCGACGTGCCGACCGTGCCGACGGCCATCGTCTTCCTGATCCTCGTCGCGTGCCTCAACGCGCGGGGCGTCGCGGAGTCGCTGCTCAGCAACACGGTGATGACCGTGATCGAGGTCGGCGGCCTGCTGATCGTGATCGGATGCGTCGCGCTGCTCGTGGCGGGCGGAGGCGGCGACCTCGCCCGCACGGTCGAGCTCAGCTCCGAGCAGGCGCCGGCGCTGGCGGTGCTCGGCGCGGCGATCATCGCGTACTACTCCTTCGTCGGCTTCGAGACCTCGGCCAACATCGCCGAGGAGATCCGCGACCCCAGCCGCGTCTACCCGCGCGCGCTGTTCGGCTCGCTGCTGACGGCCGGTGCGGTGTACGTCCTGGTCGGCCTCGCGAGCTCGATCGCGCTGCCCGCCGACGAGCTGTCCGGATCCTCCGCCCCGCTGCTCGACGTCGTGACGGCGAGCGGAGCCGGGGTGCCGGCATGGCTGTTCAGCCTGATCGCGCTCGTCGCGGTCGCCAACGGAGCGCTGCTGACCATGATCATGGCGAGCCGTGTCACCTACGGCATGGCGAAGGACGGCCTCCTCCCGGACGTGCTCGGCCGCGTGCTGCCGAAGCGCCGGACGCCGTGGGTGGCCATCGCGGTGACCACGCTGGCGGCGTGCCTCCTGACCCTGGTCGGCGATCTGGCGACCCTCGCCGAGACCGTGGTGCTGCTCCTCCTGCTGGTGTTCATCAGCACGAACGTCTCGGTGCTCGTGCTGCGGCGCGACAAGGTCGAGCACGACCACTTCCGCGTGTGGACGGTGATCCCCGTGCTCGGCATCGCCTCGTGCGTGCTGCTCCTCAGCCAGCAGGACCCGATCGTCTGGCTCTACGCGGGGATCCTCCTCGTGGTCGGAGTCCTCCTGCACCTGGCGACCCGTCGCTCGTCCCGCCGCACCGCCTGATCCGCTGACGGTCCCGGCGGGGCCGCCGCTCCGCCGGACCGTCCCTCCCGACCGCCGCGCTCGCCCCGCGACCGGTCAAGCCCCTGGGCGGACAGCCGCCCGGGGCGTGGGATGGAGGGAACGGAAGGAGCACGAATGACCGACACACCCTCCCGCGAGGAGCTGCCGCTCCCCGACTGGAACGACATCCCGCTCGGCACGCTCGCGGAGCGCATCCGCCCGCTCGACGAGGCCGGCCTCGGCGCGCTGCTCGCCTACGAGGAGGCGCACGGGCACCGCCTGCCGGTGACGACGATCCTGCACTCGCGCCTCGAGCAGCTGCGCGGGGGAGCGGAGCCGGCGGGCAGCGTGCCGGAGTCGCTGCCCGAGGTGTCCCGCTCGTCGTCCGGATCGCCGGTCTCGCCGGCGACGTCCGGTCCGCCGATCAACCCGCCCTCGCACGGAGTGCCGACGAACCCGGCTCAGCCGCGCTGAGGGCGGCGGGCGGAGCCGTGGTCGCGGCGGCTCCGCCCCCGCCGCGCGCTGCCCAGGGCCTGCCCAGCGCGCACGGGCAGACTGTCCGGAGCCGATGACGGCGACCGGACGAGGGAGCAGTACCCGGAACGCGACAAGACTGACTCGTAGGAGCTGTCATGTCCTGGATCGTCCTCATCCTCTCCGGTGTCCTCGAGGCCGTGTGGGCCACCGCCCTCGGCAAGTCGGAGGGATTCACGCGGCTCGGCCCGTCGGTCGTCTTCGGAGTCGGCGTCGTCGCGAGCATGGCCGGCCTCGCCTACGCGATGCGCGAGCTGCCCACCGGCACCGCGTACGCGGTCTGGGTCGGGATCGGCGCTTCGCTGACCGTCCTCTACGGCATGTTCTTCGGCGGCGAGGCCTTCTCGCTCGTGCGCACGCTGCTGGTCCTCGGGATCGTCGGCTGCGTCGTCGGCCTGAAGCTCGTGCACTGACCTGGCGGCCGTCCTCTCCTCCGCGATAGGCCGCTCCCGTACGCGACACGCCGACGGAGGCGCGCCGGACTGGCATCTCGCCGAGGGTCCGAGGCCGGTGGTTGCAGGACGCCGCGCGTTCCGCCTAGGCTCGGCGCATCAGGGGAGAACGATCGTTCTACTGTTCTCCCCGCCCCCCAAGGAGGACTCATGCCCACTCGTACCGCACGCACCGCCTGGAACGGCTCGCTCGAGACCGGCGAGGGCCAGGTCGAGCTCTCGAGCTCGAAGATCGGCACCTACGACGTCTCGTTCCCCAAGCGCGCCGCCGACGACGCCAACGGCTCGACCAGCCCCGAGGAGCTCCTCGCGGCCGCCCACTCCGCCTGCTACGCGATGCAGTTCTCGGCCGTCCTCGGCCAGGCCGGCGGCACCGTCGAGGCGCTCGACGTCCGCGCCGACGTCTCGCTCGGCCCGGACTCGGCCAGCGGATTCAAGCTCACCGGCATCAAGCTCATCGTGAGCGGCGAGGTCTCCGGCATCGACGAGGCCGCCTTCCTCAAGGCCGCCGACGAGGCCAAGGAGACCTGCCCCGTCAGCAAGGCGCTCACCGGGGTCGACATCACGCTCGACGCCACCTTCGAGGGCTGAGCCCCTCCGCACGTCCCGAGCACCCCGTCGCGCATCGCGGCGGGGTGCTCGTGCGTCCGGCGCGGCCGCGGAGCGGCCTATGGAGACCCCCGCCCCCACCGGCCGCCCGGCGCCCCCTGTCGTCAGACCGCCGCCGGCGCGTAGCGGAAGCCGGCGCCGAGGTGCTCCTCCGGCAGCCGGTCGCCGCGGCCGTGCAGCTTCTGGCGGAGGCTGCCCTCGACGTACTCCTCCGGGTACGCGCCGCGGCGGCGCAGCTCCGGCACGATGAACTCCACCACGTCCTCGAAGGTGCCGGGTGTGATCGCGTAGGCGAGGTTGAACCCGTCCACGTCGGTCTCCTCGACCCACTCCTGCAGGTGGTCGGCGACCTCCGCGGGCGAGCCGACGACGAACGGGCCGAGCCCGCCGATCACGCTGAGCTTGGCGATGTCGCGGACCTTCCACTCCGAGCCGTCCTCGTTCGCCTCCTGGAAGTTGGCGACGGCCGACTGGATCGCGTTGCTCTTCACGTTGCCGATCGGCTCGTCGAGGTCGTACTGCGACAGATCGATGCCCATCCAGCCCGACATGAAGACCAGCGCCCCCTCCTCGCTCCCGTAGGAGAGGTAGTCGCGGTGCTTCTCGTGCGCGGCCTCGCTGGTCTCGGCGGTGATGATCGTCAGCAGCGTGTAGATCTTCGCGGAGTAGCGGTCGCGGCCGGCCGCCTCGAGGGCGTCGCGGATGCGCGAGACGGTCGCCTTCAGGCCGGCCTTCGTCGAGGACGCGACGAAGATCGCCTCCGCGTTGCCCGCCGCGAAGCGGATGCCGCGCGGCGACGCTCCCGCCTGGTAGATGACGGGGGTCCGCTGCACCGACGGCTCCGAGAGGTGGATGCCGGGGACGGTGAAGTTCTTGCCGCGGTGCCCGATCTCGTGCACCTTCGCCGGGTCGGTGAAGACGCCCGACTCGCGGTCGCGGACGACCGCGTCGTCCTCCCACGACCCCTCCCACAGCTTGTAGAGCACCTCGAGGTACTCGTCGGCGACGTCGTAGCGGTCGTCGTGCTCGAGCTGGTCCTCGTGGCCCATGTTGCGGGCGGCGCTGGGGAGGTAGCCGGTGACGACGTTCCAGCCCACGCGGCCTTTCGTCAGGTGGTCGAGCGTCGACATGCGCCGCGCGAACGGGTACGGGTGCTCGTAGGCGGTGCCGGCGGTGATGCCGAAGCCGAGGTGCTCGGTCGCGGCGGCCATCGCCGAGACGAGGAGGATCGGGTCGTTGACGGGGACCTGCGCGCCGTGGCGGATCGCCGCCTCGTTCGAGCCGCCGTAGACGTCGTAGGTGCCGAGCACGTCGGCGATGAAGATACCGTCGAACGTGCCGCGCTCGAGCAGCTTCGCCAGGTCGGTCCAGTACGAGAGGTCCTTGTAGCGCCAGGACTGGTCCTGGGGGTGGCGCCACATGCCCGAGGACTGATGGGCGACGCAGTTCATGTCGAAGGCGTTGAAGCGGATCTGGCGGGTCATGGAGTCGATAGTGCCCAGAAGAGCAGCGAACGGGTATCGAGCGCGACGCACGGCGTCACAAAGCGGCGCCCGTCGAGAGCGGGGAGCCTCTCGAGGTGGTCCCCTGCGGACGAGGTGCCGTGCAGTGCGGCGCGATCTCGTCCGTAGCGGCACGTCTCGCGAGATCTCATGAGATCCGGGGCGGCGTCAGGCCAGCTCGCGCCCCAGGAAGCGCACGTGCTCGCCGATCTGGAACGCCTCGCCGCCCTCGTGGCCGTTGAAGGGGTAGACGCGGATCTCGCGGGGTCCGGCGTAGCGGTTGTAGGAGGCGTAGACGGTGGACGGCGGGCAGATGTCGTCGCGGAGCGCCACCGAGAACAGCGCGGGGGACTGCGCGTAGGGGGCGAAGGAGGTGCCGTCGAAGTACGAGAGGGTGTCGAACACGCGCGCCTCGGCGCCGCGGTGGGTGTGCAGGTACTGCACGATCTCGCCGTACGGCATCGTGTCGACCAGCCGGACGGCGTGCGGGATGTGGGAGAGGAACGGCACGTCGACGATCGCGGCGCGCGCCGACTCCGACTCGCCGAGCAGGCCAAGGATCCCCGTGACGGCCAGGGCGATCCCGCCTCCCTGGCTGCCGCCCGAGACGGCCACGCGGGAGGCGTCGACCGCGGGGTGCGCGCGCAGCACGTCGAGCGCGCGGACGGCGTCGGTGAAGACGCGGCGGTAGAAGTGCTCCCCGGGCGACTCGATGCCCTGCGTCATGAAGCCGGAGACGTGCGGCCCGCTGCCCACCGGGTCGGGCGTCGCTCCGGAGCGGTGCCCGGACCCCTGGCCGCGGGTGTCCATGACCAGGTGCGCGTAGCCGGCGGCCGACATCGCGGTCCACTCCGCGAGCTGCCCGCGGCCGCCTCCGTAGCCGATGTAGGTCACGAGCCCGGGGAGGGGCCCCTCGACGCCACGGGGGAGGATCAGCCACGCGCGGATCGGGTGGCCGCCGAAGCCGGAGTAGGTGACGTCGAAGGTGTCGAGCAGTCCGAAGCCGGCGTCGACCCGCTCGAGGCGCGGCTCGGTCGCGACGGCCCTCGCCTCGGCGATCGTGTCGCGCCAGAACTCGGCGAACCCGGCGGGCTCGGCGATCTCGGGGGCGTACTGCTCGAGGAGGTCGAGCGGGAGGTCGTACTGCGGCATCACGGACTCCTTCTCGGGCAGCGGCGCCCGAGGATCGAGGCTACTGGAGGCACGGGCTCACCTGGGTGCGGCGTGGGAGAACGCCGCAGAGCGGAATGCCGGGGCGCCCTCCGCGTTCTCCTCAGCATGACGACGTACGGAATCATCGGAGCAGGCAACATCGGCAGCCAGGTCGCACGGGCGGTCATCGCCCTCGGGGACGAGGTGGTCATCGCGAACTCGCGCGGCCCCGAGACCCTCGCCGACCTCATCGCGGAGCTCGGCCCGAAGGCCCGCGCCGCCACGGCTCAGGAGGCGGCCGAGGCCGCCGAGATCGCCGTGGTGACGGTGCCGCTGAAGAACCTCGAGGAGGTGCCGGTCGCCCCGCTCGCCGGCAAGATCGTCCTCGACACGAACAACTACTACTTCGAGCGCGACGGCCGCATCGAGGCGCTCGACAAGGGCGAGACCACGACCAGCGAGATGCTCCAGCAGCACCTCCCGGAGTCGAAGGTCGTCAAGGCGTTCAACCACATCATGGCCGCCGACATCACCACCGACGGCACCCCGGCCGGCACGCCCGACCGCCGCGCCCTCGCGACGTCGAGCGACTACCCCGAGGCGATCCACTTCGTGACCGACCTCTACGACCGGATCGGCTTCGACACCGTCGCGATCACGCCGCTGAGCGAGTCGTGGCGCGTCGAGCGCGACCGCCCCGCCTACGTGGTGCGGCAGAACCGCGAGGAGCTCGAGGCCAACCTCGCGAAGGCCCCCCGCACGGTCTGATCCCGCCTCTCGACGGGGAGCGGTGCTGCGGCGCCGCTCCCCTTCTGCCTGTCCGGACGGCGTCGGAGGCGCGCCCGGGACGGCCCCTCGGCGCTCGCCGCCGCCGGGCCTGCGATAGTCGAGAGGACCAGCCACGCACCAGAGAGCCCCGATCGGGCTCCGAGAGGAGAGGCCTGCCATGCCCTCGACACCCCGTTCCGTCCCCTCCCGCTCCGGGCTCTCGCGCCGCAGCGTCGTGATCGGCGGTCTCGCGGTGCTCCCGCTGCTCAGCGCCTGCACGCCCGACTCCTCCGCTCCGGACGACGCCCAGCAGGAGGCGCCCCGCACCCGCACCGCGGCTCCGAGCGGTCCGGTGGCGCTCGCCCCGGACGCGCTCGCCGCGAGTGCGGCCCTGTTCGCCGCGGCTCCGCTGGTCGTCCTGGTCGAGGACGTCGCCGAGTCCCGCCTGCGCGCCGCCCAGGTGAGCATCGCCTGGGGCGTGCCGCTGCTGGTCGGCTCGGCGGGATCCGGAGCGACGGCCGCCCCGTCCGCGGACGCCGCGGCCGCGGGATCCACGGCTTCCGAGACGCCGTCCGACTCCGCGACGCCGTCGGACTCGGCGACGCCGTCCGACTCCGCGACCCCGTCCGACTCCGCGACCCCGTCCGTCGCTCCGTCCTCCACCGCTCCGACCTCCGACGCCCTCGCCGCCGAGTTCGCCCGCCTCGGCGTGACCCGCGTGCTCGCAATCGGCGACGTCACCGCGCCCGAGGGCGTCGACGTCGTCGCCTCCGCCTCCGACGCGGCCGCCCTCAGCACCGCGTCCGGCCTGACCGTGACCGACCTGGCGCTCGCCGACCTCGCCGCCGCCGCGCCGTCCACCGCCTCCGACGCCCCCTTCGGCGCCCTCCCGGCCCGAGCCGACGCCCTGACCGGCCTGCACGCCCTCGCCCGCGCGCAGGACGCCGACGTCGCCGCTCTGGCGACCGCCCGCGCGGCCGGCGTGCCCGTCACCGTGGTCGACGGCGACGACCTGCTCGCCTCGGGCGGAGCCGTGACCGCGATCGCCGAGGCCGACGCCTCCTGCACGCTGCTGCTCGGCCCCGTGCTCGCCGCGCAACCCGAGCCCGAGTGGGCCGTGCGCGCGGCCGCGAGCGGCTGGCAGCTGCCGGGCGGCGGGCAGCGGATGTTCGGCGGGCACCTCTTCGTCGCGATCTACGGCACTCCGGGCGCTCCCGTCCTCGGCGTGCTGGGGGAGCAGGGCCTCGAGCCCACGATCGCGCGGGCGCAGGCGGTGGCCGAGCCGTACCGGGCGCTCACCGACAAGCAGGTCGTGCCGAGCCTCGAGATCATCACCACGGTCGCGGCGGGCGACCCCGGCAAGGACGGCGACTACTCCAACGAGCTCGACGCCGCCGACATCCGCCCCTACATCGACGCGGCGCAGGCGGCGGGGATGTACGTGGTGCTCGACCTGCAGTCGGGGCTGACCGACTTCCTCACCCAGGCGAAGCAGTACGCGGACCTCCTGTCGCTGCCCAACGTCGGCCTCGCGCTCGACCCGGAGTGGCGCCTGCTGCCCGGCCAGAAGCCGCTGCAGCAGATCGGGCGCGTCTCGGCCGCCGAGGTCGACAGCGTGTCGGAGTGGCTGGCCGACCTGGTGCAGAGCGAGGGGCTGCCGCCGAAGATGTTCGTGCTGCACCAGTTCCGGCTGTCGATGCTGCAGGACCGCGACAGCATCCGCCGCGACCGGCCCGAGCTGGAGTTCCTCATCCACGTCGATGGCCAGGGCTCGCAGCCCGACAAGCAGGCGACCTGGGACGCGCTGCACGAGGGCGCCCCCGAGGGCATCGGCTGGGGCTGGAAGAACTTCTACGACGAGGACGCGCCCATGCTCACCCCCGCCGAGACCATGGCCGAGGTGCGCCCCCTCCCCGACCTCGTCACCTACCAGTAGGCGGATCCCGAGGGCGGGCGTCAGCGGCGCAGGAGCTCGCCGGAGACGACGCCCGCCTCGACCTCCTCGAGGGCGCGGCCGCGGGTCTCGGGCACGCGCTTCCAGATGAAGACGAGCGCGAGCAGGCCGACGGCGCCGAACAGGAAGAACGTTCCGGTGATGCCGACGCCGGAGACGAGGGTGGGGAAGAACAGGCCGAGCACCGCGTTCGTGGTCCAGTGGCAGAAGATCGCGATGCCGACGCCGACGCCGCGGATCCGCAGCGGGAAGATCTCGGACAGCATCACCCAGGTGACGATGTTGAGGAACGTCTGCATGCTCCCCACGAACGCGACGACCAGCACCAGGATCACGTACGGCCGCGCCGGGTTCCCCACGGGGAGAGCGACGGAGGCGATGCCGATCAGGAAGTGCATCGCGGTGGTCAGGGAGTAGCCGAGCAGGAGGGTCGTGCGGCGGTTCATCGTCTGCATGAGCCGCAGCCCGATCAGGCCGCCGATCACGGCGATCGCCCCGGGTGCGATGTTGGCGACGAGCGCGCCGTCGTGGTCGAAGCCCGCCTCCTTCAGCACCGACTGGCCGTAGTACATGATCGAGTTGATGCCGGTGAGCTGCTGGGCGACTCCGATCCCGATGCCGACCAGCAGGATGCGCACCGCCCAGCGCTCGCGCAGCGCCTGCAGCAGGGGGATCCTCGGGCCGTCCTTCGCGCCGATCGAGCGGGCGATGGTCTCCGCCTCCGCATGGGCCAGGTCGGGCGTCCGGATGGTCGTGAGCACGTCGAGCGCCTCGTCGCGGCGGCCGTGCGCGATCAGCCAGCGCGGCGACTCCGGGACCCGGGTCATGCCGAGCAGGAGCGCCGCGGCGGGGAGCGCGGCGACGGCGAGCATGATCCGCCAGACGCCGGGCAGCTCGCCCCAGACGGTGCCGATGACGGCGTTGGCCACGAAGGCGGCGAGCTGGCCGATCACGATCATCAGCTCGTTGCGGCCGGCGAGCGAGCCGCGGATCTCGGAGGGGGAGATCTCGGAGAGGTAGATCGGCACGACCACCGAGGCGCCGCCGACGGCCAGCCCGAGGACCGCCCGCCCGAGGACCATCACGCCGAAGCCCGGCGCCACCACGCAGACCAGGGCGCCGACGAGGAAGAGCACGGCGAGCAGGCGGATCATGGTCCGCCTCCCGAGGGCGTCGGCGAGGCGTCCGCCCGAGATCGCGCCGATCGCGGCGGCGAAGAGCAGCGAGCTGGTGACGACCCCCTCGGTCAGCGCGGTGAGGCCCAGCTCGGCCGACATCGGCTCCAGGGCGCCGTTGATGACGCCGGTGTCGTAGCCGAAGAGGAGGCCGCCGAGGGTCGCGATGAGCGCGATGAGGCCGAGACGCCGAGTCGGCGCCTCCAGGGAGGTGGTGGTCATCCGCTCACTCTGACGCATGGCCGCGCGGTGAGCGAACCCTGGACCGTCGGGGGAACCCGGTGTAGCGGATCCCCCCGACGGCCCGGGGCCCCTCGGCGGCAGGGAGGGGGGAGGGAGCGTGCGGAGGGGGTGCTCAGGAGGAGACGCGCGCGCCCTCGCGCAGGCCCTCCTCCTTGGCCTGCTGCACCAGGGCGGCGATGCGGCGGCGCGAGCGCGAGCGCCCGGCGAGCAGCGCCGCGAGGATGAGGGCGACGCCGAGGATCACGAGCAGCTGCGGGACCGGCACGGCGGCGACCGTGATCGACTCCGTCACAGGAGCGGTGGCGACCGGCTCCTGATCGGCGGCGGCGACGGTCGGTGCGATGGTCAGGTCGGCGCCGACCCCGAAGAGGGGCCAGATGCCGTCGAGCTGCACCGAGACGCTGCGCCGGTCGCCGGGCAGCAGCTCCTGCTGGGGCGCGTCGGCCGCGACGACGGGGGCGGTGGCGCCCTGGGCGCTCGCCGTGCCGTCGAGCAGCAGGCGCACGTTGCCGGTGTTCACCACGTCGGCGACGAGCGAGAGGGAGCCGGGCTGGAACGGGTTCCAAGAAAGGCGGTAGTCGCTGGCCAGGTCCTCGACGGAGAAGGAGGGGGTCACCTCGCCGGTCACGCGGGTCATCACGCGGAAGCCGATGCGGCTCTCCACTCCGACGTTCGCACCTCCCGCCTCGGTGCCCTGCGAGAGCACGGAGGCGGCGATGCCGGCGGCGTGGTCGCCGGGGGTGGCGTTGTCGGGGACCGTCACGGTGAACGGCACCACGCCGCTGCTGCCCGGATCGACGGTCACGGTCTCGGGGGCGGAGATCCACAGCCCGGCGTCGACCGACTCCTGGTCCGAGTTGAGCATGTTGAAGCGGCCGGTGTCGGTGAAGTAGCCGTCGGCGCTGGTGATGCTGAAGGTCACGGGCTGGTCGCTGAGGTTCCGCACGACCGCCTCGTCCGAGGCGCTCGCGCCGGGGGCGAGCTCGAGCTCGACCCACGCGCGCTTGTCGGGGACGCCGTCGGTGGAGGGGCTGACCGCCCAGGTGATCGCTCCGTCGGCCGCGACGGCCTGCGGGGCGACGCCCGCGCCGAGGAGGGCGACGACCAGCGCGAGCAGCGCGGGGAGGAGCGGGCGGCGGGGAGCGGCGGAGCGGCGCGGAGCAGTCATCAGAACCTCATGGTCGCACGGGGGAAGCACGACGCGGCCGGGCGGGCGGGCCCGGCCGCGTCGGCCGTGGTGGGATCGCGGCCGAGGGAGTGCGTCCCCCGGCCGCGACGGGTCACTCGAAGAGCGAAAGGGTGATGGTGGACGAGTACGCGCCGGCGTCCACGTTCACGGGGGTGCGGAGGAAGAGGTCGGCGTCGGCGCTCCAGGAGCCCTCGGGGTTGACCTGCTGGGAGTTGCTGGCGACGATCGCGAGCAGCTCCTTGCCCTTCAGGCCGACGCCGTTGGCGCCGCCGTCGATGGCGGTGCCGACCTCATCGCCCGCGGCGACCTCGCCGAGGTCTCCACCGTCGACCAGGTCCGGGGTCCAGCCGAGGTTCTCGGCGCCGATGGTCGAGCCGTCGGCCGACGTGAAGTCGCTCGCCGTGCCGATGACGTACCACGCGGAGTCGGGGGAGACGTCCGCGGCGTCACGGGTGTCGGTGACCGTGACGGTGGGCAGGGTGCCGGTGAACTGGCGGCGGACGTTGTCCGAGCCGGTCTCGGTCAGCGTCGTCGAGTCCGCGGCGACGGTCATCGAGAGGGCGCCGGTCCCGGGGAGGTCGGCGATCTCGACGTTGATGTCGACGTCGTCGTTGCCGTAGTTGACCTCGGCGGCGAACGCCGTTCCGGCGACTCCGAGCAGGAGGACGCCTCCGGCCAGTCCAGCGGCTCCGCGGATCAGAAGGGATCGGGTGTTCATGTCGGGTGTTCTCCGTTCTCCGGCCGGCGTCGTCGCCGGCTCGATCTCAATGGGTGTGGGTCGTGCCCGCGGATCAGCTGCAGCTGGCCGCGGAGTAGGGGGCGGTCGCGGAGGCCGTGGCCGGCTTCCCGCTGATGAACGCGGTCGCCGTGGCGGTCGCGGATCCGTCGGTCACGCTCGTCGCCCGGGTGGTGAAGGCGGCCGAGACGGTGGCGCCGGGAGCGACGTCGGCGAAGCTCTTGGAGCCCCACGTCGTGCCGATCACGATCTTCGCGGCGAAGGCGTTCGGGTTCGTGGCGGTCGCGGTGACGACGATCTTCCCGGCGGCGCAGCGCGTCGTGGAGGTCGTGGTCACGGCGATCGCGGGTGCCGAGTCGGTCACGGGACCGACGGAGGCGGAGGCCGTCGCCGGCGTCCACTGCGGCTTCGCGGCGGTCACGGCCACCGAGATCGTCGCTCCGCGGTCGGCGGCGGTGAGCGTGTAGCTCGACGCCGTCGCCCCGCTGATCGCGGTCCCACCGCGCTTCCACTGGAAGCCGGTCGCCGTCCACGGGGAGGAGGCGGAGGCGGTCAGCGTGCTGCCCACCGTCGCCTTCCCCGTGATCGAGGCTGCGAGCGGCGCGGTGTCGACGATCGTCTGGGCGGCGACGCTGGTGAGGGTCGGGACGACCTTCTGCATGAGCCCGGTCGTCTTGTCGAAGGTCACCCGGTCGATCGTCGTCTCGCGGTGCTGGCCGTCTCCGCCGGGGATGGCGAAGCGGTGGTAGGCGATGTACCAGTCGTCCGTGCCGGGCACGTTGACGATCGAGTTGTGGCCCGTGGCGAGGATGCCCTGCGAGGTGTCCTTCTCGAGGACCACGCCGCGGTAGGTCCACGGTCCGTCGACGCTCGTCGAGGTGGCGTAGCCGACCTTGTAGTTCTCCGAGCCGGTGTCGTCGATCGAGTAGGTGAGGTGGTACAGACCGTCACGGTAGTTCAGGAACGCACCCTCGCGGAAGTCGGTCAGGCCGCTGATCTTCTTGATCGTGCCGGTCTTGATCGAGAGCATGTCGTCGGACAGCTCCCCGTAGAGCGGGTCGCCGTTGCCCCAGAAGAGGTAGCTCTTGCCGGTCTTCGGGTCGGTGAACGCGGCGGGGTCGATCGCCTGGCCGGACCGCACGGACTCGCCGTTGGTGATCATCGCGGTCGGCTGCGCCGTGAACGGGCCCATCGGGCTGTCCGAGACGGCGACTCCGATCGTCTTGCGGTTCAGCGAGGAGTTCTCGCCGGAGAAGTAGAAGTAGTACTTCCCGTTCTTCTCGATGATCGTCGGCGCCCAGGCGTTGCCGGTCGCCCACGGCACGTTGCCGTTCGCGCCGTCGAGCGTCAGGAAGGGCTGCTCCGAGCGGGTCCAGTCGATGAGGTTCTTCGAGGACCAGGCGTAGAAGGTCTTGCCGCCCCAGCCGGCGAAGCCGTCCGAGGTCGCGTACAGGTAGTAGGTGTCGCCGAAGACCGCGATGTTCGGGTCGGCGTTCAGGCCTGCGAGGACCGGGGACTTCATGACGACGGCCTTCAGGGTCCAGGTGGTCGCGGTGCCGCCGGCGGCGGGCGTGAGCACGACCGTCTGCGGGGTGGAGAGGTCGCGGACGGTGCCGGAGGCGGGGCTCGCCGTGACGCCGGCCGCGGTGGAGAAGGTCGGGGTGAGCTTCGTCAGGTCGGTCCCCGGCTTCACCGGGAAGGTGACCGTCCTGCTCGCCGAGTCGACGATCGGGGCCGTCTTCAGGACGTCGCCGCTGAGCGACAGGTCGACCAGGGCCGACGTGTTGCCGGAGGCGGCGAGCACCTCGGAGGCGCTGAGGGCCCGGTTGTAGACCGAGAACTCGCGGATCTGGCCGCGGAAGCGGTTGTCGGCGTCGTAGTTCGAGCGCCCGATGTAGTTCGCCGAGGTGGAGCCGCCGCCGATGTCCTTCGGGTCGGTCGTGACGGTGCCGCTGGCGACCTTCACTCCGTCGAGGTAGATCGTGCCGGTGGTGCCGGAGAGCGTGTACGTCAGGTGCGCCCAGGTGCCGCGGGGGAGGGCCGAGCCGCCGGCGACGGTCTGCTCGGTGGTGTAGTTCCCGGTCGCGATGCTGGTGCGGTAGTTGTTGCCCGAGGTGAAGAGGTAGCCGTCGCCGGCGCCGTTCGTGGTGTTGCCCAGGCCGTAGAGGAAGTAGGCGCCGCCCTGCGCGGGGTCGATCCAGACGTCGGACTGGATGGTGAGGTCCGTCACTCCGGCGAGCAGGTCGTTCGGCAGCTTGACGTAGTCGTCGGTGCCGTCGAGCTGCAGGGCGCCGTCCTTCCAGGTGCCACCCGAGGGCAGCGTGCCGTTCTGGTTGTTGCCCGAGCTGTCGCGCACCGTGGTGCCCGAGCCGCCGTCGAAGGTGTAGCGGAGGATCTCGCCGGCCGCGTTGACCGGCTTCGCGGCGGGGCCGGTGCTGCTGGTGCCGTAGGCGGCCGTCAGGCGCGCCTCCTCGGCGCTCGAGAGGCGGAGCACCGAGCCGTGGCGGAAGGGCTTCGAGAACGAGTACGTGTTCGCGCCGGTGGTGCCGACAGGAAGCGCCGTGAACCGCATGTCCGAGAGGGTGTCGGTGACGTATGCGGAGTAGCCGAACGAGTCGCCCATGACGACCCATCGGCCGTCGGGCAGCTGGTAGACGGTGAGGCCCTCGAGGTGGTCGGAGAGGCCGCGGGACTTCTCCTCGCCGAAGCCGATCACGCGGGTCCACGGGCCGGCGAGGCTCGGGGCCTTGTCGACGACCGTGCGCCAGTCGGCGGTGGAGAAGCGGTAGTAGGTGTCCCCCTCCTTCGCGATGGTCGTGTCGATGATGCTGCCGCGGCTCCCGCCGCCGGCGGCGGGGTTCTCGTCCAGCCAGACCTTCGGGGTGGAGAAGCCGACGAAGTCGCGCGTGGTCGAGACGTAGACGCGCTGGGCGGAGGCCCCGCCGGTCAGCGTCTTGTCGCGGGCGGACCAGTAGACGTAGTACTGGCCGGTCGCGTCGTCCCAGATCGCCTCGGGAGCCCAGACGTTGCCCGCGTCGGGGAAGCCGGCGAAGACGATGCTCTGATCGCTCCAGTTCACGAGGTCCGTCGAGCGCCAGACGACGAGGTTCTTGCTCGCGTTGGTCTGGTCCCAGGTGCCGCCGGGAGCGGTGCCCTCGGCGTGCAGGTCGGTGCCGATGATCCAGTACTCGTCGCCGGTGGGGGAGCGCACGAGGTGCGGATCGCGGACGCCGAGGGTGCCGCCGAGGTTGGCGAGCACGGCCTTGTCGTTGTTGAGCTTCGACCAGTGCAGACCGTCGGTGCTGGAGCCGAAGTAGATCTTCTCGTAGTCGGTCGAGGCGAAGTGGGTCCAGAGGTAGCCCGCGTCGTACTCGGTGTCGAGGTCCGCGGGAGCCGCGGTCACCGTGACGGGCAGCTGCCGGGTCGCGGTCGTGCCGGCGATCGTCGCGGTGAGTGTGACGGGCGTGGCGGCGGACCGGCGCTTCACGACGCCGGTCGTGCTGAGCACGGCCGTGTTCGAGGAGGACCAGGCGACGTCGTAGGAGCCGGCCTTCGCGGGCAGCGTCACGTTGCCGCGGACGTCGCCGGAGTTGACGATCGAGAGGGCGTCCAGCGCCTTCTGGGCGTCGGCGTTCACGTCCTTGGCGGGCACGGTGGCGGTGAAGGTGCGGGTGGCCGTGGCCGAGCCGCGGGTGGTCGTGGCGGTCAGCTCGACCGAGGCGACCCCGGTCGCGGGCGGCGTGACGACTCCGCTGGTCGAGACGACCGCGGAGTTGCTCGAGGCCCAGGCGATGGCGGAGCCGTTGGGGCCGGTCGTCGGGAGGGTGAGGTTCGCGGAGACCGAGGAGAGGCTCCCGAGGTCCAGGGCGGCGGAGTCGCGGGAGACGCGCGTGCTGTCCGGGGCCTGGAGGGTCGCGACGTCGGCCGCGCTGAGCGCCGTGCTGTAGACGCGGAAGTCGCGGACCGAGCCGGCGAGGGTCTTGTCCGCCGTGTAGACGGAGCGGCCGATCGCGTTCGCGGTGGTGGTGCCGTTGCCGATCGCGGCGGGAGTGATGGTCACTCCTGTCTGCTGCGCGACCTGGGTGCCGTCGAGGTAGAGGCGTGCGGTGTCGCTCGCGTCGTCGAGCGTGTAGGTGAGGGTCTTCCAGACGCTGCGCGCGAGGTTCGCGTTGGAGTTGACGGTCTGCTCGGTGGTCCAGTTGCCGGTGGCGATCGAGGCCTTGTAGCCGTTGCCCGTCGTGTAGAGGTAGCCGTTCCCGGCGCCGTTCGTCGTGTTGCCGAGGCCCCAGATGAAGTAGGGCGTGCCCTGGTTCGCGTTCACCAGGACCTCGGTGCTGACCGTGATCGAGTTCAGGCCCGCGAGCAGGTCGTCGGGCAGCTTGACGTAGTCGTCGGTCCCGTCGAGGGCGACGCCCGCGGCTCCGCGAGGAGCGGCTCCGTTGACGAGCGTGCCGGTGCGGCCCTTGCCCGAGCTGTCGGCGACGGTCGTGCCGCTCGTCTCGTCGAGCGCGTAGCGCAGGACGAGGCTGTCGGAGGGAGCTGCGCTCGCCGACTGGGCCGTCAGAAGGGGGACGGTGAGGGCCACGGCCGTCACGAGGACGAGTGGTCGCAGGAAAGGCTTCATCGCGCTTTGCTCCAGGGTCGGCACCATTGCTGAGGGGAGGGAGTGTGCCGGCTTCGTACGCGGCAATGTTCACGGTAACACTATGTTGACGACAACGTGAAGAGCCTAACCGGATCATTTCCCGACACTCCAGAGGAGAGGCGAACCGGTTCGACGAATCCCGGGTGCATCCTGGAGCGACGCGTACGCCGATGTCCGGTCGGATCAGCCGCGGTCGACGTCGCGCGAACGGCTCAGCGCGCGGTCCATCGCCCTCAGCGTCCGGAAGCCGGCCCGCTCGGCCACGGCCGCGCGAGCCGAGGGCGAGAGCGACGGGCTCGCGGCGAGCAGCGACGCGGCGAGGTGCACGCGCCGCTCGCGGAGGGTCGCGGCCACGGTCGTGCCCCGGCGGTGGAAGGCGCGGTCCAGCGTCGCCCGCGAGACGCGGAGCCGCATCGCGAGAACGCCGGCGGTGAAGTCCGCGTCACCCGCCTCCGCATCGATGACGGCGATCGCGCGGAGGAGGACGCCCTCGAGTCCGTCCTCCGGACGGGCGGGCGGCAGGCTCTGCTTGATCAGGGCCGACGCGGTCGCCTCGAGCGCCCGGCGCAGCTCGCTGAAGCCGGGATCGCCCGCCGCGAGGTCCGCGTTGAGGGTCGCGTTGACGAGGGAGACGAAGGCGCCGCTGTAGCTGTCGGCGGCGAGCAGCGTGCAGGACGGCCCGCCGGACTGTGCGCTCGTGAGGCCGAGCCTGCCCCAGGAGGTCCTCAGCGCCAGCCAGGCGGAGTCCTCCTCCGCCCGGAACCGAGCGGAGTCGTCGCGTCGGAGGAGGGCGAGCCCGCCGGGCCGCAGACGAGCGGTCTCGAGAGGGCCGTCGACGACGATCTCGCCGGCGACCGGGACGATGAGGTCGACCTCGGCCCGGTCGGGGGCGGGGAGGGGCGGGTCGGTCCGGAGCGTGCCGGGTGTGTGCCAGAGGCGGCTCAGCCGGAAGCCGTCGACGGCGAGCACGTCCCCGGCGAGGTGCAGGGGCGGAGCTCCGTCGCTCGCCCAGCCGAGGCTCCTCAGCCACGCCTCCACGCGGGGACCGCTCAGCTGCAGCGTCTCGACGAGACCGCGCGGGGCGGCCGGCTGCTCGGAAGCGGTCACCGGGCTCCTTCGCAGCGGGGACGGGGTGCGCGGGCGGTGACCACGCTAGGCCGGGGGAGGGGCGCCGAGACGGGGTGGCGCGTTCCTCCTCGGACGAGGCGCCCGTCCTCGGCGGGAGGGCGGAGGCGGCCCTCCTCGCCCGCGGTCCGGCAGGACGCGGGCGGAGAGGGCCGCCGGGCGCGGATCAGCGGCAGTCGGTTCTCGCCTTGATCCAGTGGGGGTTCAGCGCGCTGTCTCCCTGGGCGGTGATCCCGGCCGCATCGGGGCCGGTGCTGGCACCGGAGCCGATCTTGGTCCACGTGTTCTGCGCCGGGCTGTAGTACCAGATGTCGCCGTTCGCCTTCACGGAGACGTTCCCATCCGCTCCCTGACCGTAGGTGCGGACGAACCCGGAGTTCTCCGGAACGGTCGCGAGCCGGGTGCCGTACTGCAGGACCCCGTCCTTGATCCAGTGGATCTCGAAGGTCCCGCCCGGCCGCTGGGTCAGTCCGGCGGCGCTCGGCTCGGTGCTGGCTCCGGTGCCGACGAGGTCCCAGACGTTGCCCTGCGGGGTGTACCGCCAGATGTCGCCGTTCGACTTCACGGCGATCGTGCCGCGGGTGCCGAGGCCGTAGACGCGGACGAATCCGGAGTTGGTCGGCACCGTGGCCGCTGCGGTGCCGTACTGCAGGACTCCGTTCTTGATCCAGTGGACGTTCAGGGTCCCGGCCGGGTTCGCGGAGATGCCGGCCGCGCTCGGCTCGGTGCTGGCGCCGGTGCCCAGAAGGGTCCACTCGTCGGCCTGGCGGTTGTACCGCCAGACGTCGCCGTTCGACTTGATGGAGACGTTCCCGTCCGCGCCCTGACCGTAGGTGCGGACGAATCCGGAGTTGCTCGGAACGGTCGCGAGCGCCTTGCCGTACTGGAGGACTCCGTCCTTGATCCAGTGCGCGTTGTAGGTTCCGTCCGGCTGCTGCGTGAGCCCGGACGTGCTGGGCTCCGTGGAGGCGCCCGTGCCGAGCTTCTGCCAGCCGTCCGACCGCCGGTACTGCCAGATGTCGCCGTTCGCCTTGACGGAGACGTTGCCGTTCACACCCTGCGAGGAGGTGTGGATGAATCCGGAGTTCTCGGGAACAGTGGCGAGGCCCGTGCTGTACTGCAGGTCGCCGGTCTGGCGGACCGGGAACGGGGCGTTCGTCTTCGCCGAGCCGCCGAAGGCGAGGGCCGAGCCTGTCGAGGGGCCGGCGATGACGCTGCCGGCGGGGATGGTGGCGACTCCGTTCGCGTCGGTCACGAAGGTGTCGGTCCCGCTCCCTCCGAAGCGGAAGCCGGGCGGGGTGTTCACCCGCACAGGGACGTTCGCGACGTTGCCGCCGGTGAGGGTCAGCGTGATCGGCGCCGTGTTGGGCATGCACGCGATCATGGTCGGGATGGAGCTGAACACGAGGGTCTGCGTGGCAGAGGCGGCGGCGGCCGGGGTGGCCGTCGCTGCGGCGATCACGGGCAGGGACCAGGTGGCGCCGGCGACGACGGTGCGTCGCCTCAGCGGACCCTGCTCAGCGGGAGAGTTGTCGGAAGTCACAGTGAAGCTCCTCGGTCTGTCTTCTCGCCGGCGGCCTGCTCGGAGGACGGTCGTCGTCCGCTCGGCCGCTTCGGCAGGTACGACGGGCGCCGTACCGCTGGGGAGTCTTCCCGCGGGCGGGCGGTCGGCCCAAGCGCTCGGGGGCAGGTGAGGAGGAAGTGGCGCTGCCGTGAGGAGGGAGTGGTGAGCTCCGGCGCCGTCCCGAGTCGCGATAGCCCTCCTGACCCGGGATCCCCTCGGTCGCCCGTTCCGGCCGGGGCGCCGCCGGTGCGATGAGTGGGAGCGTCGCCGTCCGCTGTGACCGGTCCCGTGACAAACGGACCACGCGCGGGCTGCGAATCACTCCCGTGGTGAGGCGTCAGCGTGCCCGCGAGGAGGGGGCGCCCGATGGGGTCGAGATCGGGCGAGATGTACCGGCGGATGGCCGAGCACTGGAACGGCGTGGAGGCCCGTTCTGAACTGCGGGTCGAGGGGACGGGCTCGCCCGGCTTCGAGATCGCCAGACTGTGGATCCCCGGCGGCTGCGTTCTCGAGCAGAAGCCGCAGTCGCGCTGCCCGCCGGGCGCGCATCTGCTGCTGGTCGTCGAGGGCGGAGGACGCATCCGACAGGACGGACGGATGCTCGAGTGCGGCAGTGGTGATCTGGTGGTCATCGACGCGGAGCCGCGGACCGGGGCGTGCTTCCCCCGCTCGACCGTGATCTACGCCTGGATGCTCGGCGAGCGGGCGCCGGAGCATCGCTGGGTCACGGAGCGCTTCGGCGAGGTCCTGCCGGTCGCCGACTCCTTCCTGGCTCCGGCGCGGGCGCTGATCGACGGTCTCCTCGACGGCGACCCCGCTCTGGCGGAGCAGCCCGCCGTCGCCCGGGCGGGCGAGGCCTTCCTGAAGGAGCTGGTCGAGAGCTCCGCGCCGCGCAGACGTCCCCGCGCCGAGGAGGTCTACGGGGAGGCCATGGCCCTCATCGAGGAGCGCCACCGCGATCCCGCCCTCACCGCCGCCCGGCTCGCCCGCGAGCTTCTGGTGTCGGAGCTGACGCTGGCTCGCGCGTTCTCCTTCCTCAGGCGGACGGCCGACGACGAGCTCGAGCGGCGCCGGGCGGGCACCCTCCTGCTCCTGATCGGCGGGCGGTCCCTGGCGACGGCCGACTTCGCGCGCGCGGCCGAGGAGGCGGGCTTCGCCTCCGAGGGGAGCGCTCGCCGCGCGCTGTGGCGGCTCTCCCCGCGCCGCTGACCGGGACGGTCCCCGTGGCCGTCCTCCCGGTCCGGCGACGGCGTGCGGCCGGATTCCGAGTGCGAGGCGCGGAGGCCTGGGAGATCCGTGCGAACGTCCGGCGGTGATCGACAGATGAGGGATTCTGTTCGTTCGACGCGGAGGAGGCGGGAGATGGGGGCCGCAGAGGAGCGGATGCAGGAGTTCATCGGCGCGTGGGACGAGCCGCAGGCGGGCGCCCGGGGACTCCGCTGGGATGCTGCGTACGGGCCGGGCCTCCGGGTGACGCGGGTCTGGGCGCCGGGGGGGATCAGGGTCGACCGTCCGCCGGCGTTCGACCGGGCTGCCGAGTCCGAGGAGGTGCACGTGTCCCTGATCGTGGAGGGCGGGGGAGACATGATCCTCGAGGAGGGCTCGCTCGAGGCGGTGCCGAACAGCGTCCTCGTCCTCGAGGCGAGGACCGCGGCACGCATCGACTACCGGCGGTCCACCCTCTCGTACACCTGGAGCTTCGACGCCGCCGTGCTCGAGCACCGGTGGGTCCGCGAGCGGATCAACGAGGTCGTGCCGGTGCGCGAGTCGGTCTGGACGCCTGCCCGTGCCCTCGCCAACAGTCTGATCGAGGGTGATCCGGCCGTGCTCGGGGCCGCCGGCGTGAGGCGGGCGAGCGAACTGCTGATGGAGGGGATCGTCGAGCACAGCGCTCCGCGGGTCCGGACCCGGAGCGCCGACCAGGTCTACGCGGAGGCGATCCCGGTGATCGAGGCGCGCCACCGCGACCCGGCGTTCTCCGCCGCGGTGCTCGCCCGGGAGCTGCTCGTCTGCCCCCGCATGCTCGCGCAGGCTTTCGCGTTCCTCGGCCGCACGCCGGCGGAGGAGATCGAGACGCGCCGGGCGGGCACCCTCCGGCGCCGCATCGGCCTGCGGCGGCGGGGCCCTGCCGACTTCGCCCGCCTCGCCGAGGAGTGCGGCTACCGCACCCGCGAGCAGGCCGCGCTGACGCTCAGCCGCTCCGCCTCCTGAGGCCGGCGGAGCGCCTCGGACACGACGGCGCCCCCTCGTCCGCGGAGGGACGAGGGGGCGCCGGGGGAGATCGGGCGGGAGCCCGGTCAGGTCTTGCTGCGGGCCATGACGGCGCGCTGGAGGAGGACGAAGACCAGGAGGATGCCTCCGGTGATGATCGTGGTCGCCTCCGGCGGGATGCCGCCGTCGCGGGTGATCAGGACGTTCATCAGTCCGAGCACCAGGGCGCCGACCACCGAGCCGAGCACGAAGCCGACGCCGCCGGTGAGCAGCGTGCCGCCGATGACGGTCGCCGCGATGGCGTCGAGCTCCCAGCCGGTGCCGGTGATGTTCTGCGCGCTGCCGAGGCGGGCGGTGTAGACCACACCGGCGAGACCGGCGAGCGTGCCGCTGATGATGTAGATGAACAGCTTGGTCCGCACGACCGGGAGGCCCATCAGGGCCGCCGACTGCTCGGAGCCGCCCATCGCGTAGACCGTGCGGCCGAGGCGGGTGCGGTGCAGCACGAAGAACGCGCCGGCCACGACGAGGATCGCGATGATCACGCCGGGGCTGATGACGAAGTCGTTGACCTTCGGGCCGTCGATCAGCTTGATCGGCGTGGCCAGGCTCAGCACGGCCGAGTCCTCGGGGAGGCGCTCCGGGACGGTGCTCAGCATGGAGGCGAGACCGCGGGCCAGGAACATCATCGCGAGCGTCGCGATGAACGGCTGCACGTTGAAGTACTGGATCAGGACGCCGGAGATCACGCCGAACAGGGCGCCGATCACGACCATCAGGACCATCACGAGCCAGGGGTTCCAGCCGGCGTTGATCAGGAGCACGCCGCTCACGCTGCTGAACGCGATCACCGCGCCGACCGAGAGGTCGATGCCGCCGGTGAGGATCACGAAGGTGAGGCCCACGGCGAGGATGATCAGGTGCGCGTTGTTGACCAGCAGGTTCGAGATCGTGCTCGCCTGCAGGATCCGGCCGTAGGCGGCCTCGCCGTAGATGATCATCCCGAAGAAGATGATCAGCGCGGCCAGGGTGGGCAGCTTGTCCAGGTGCTGGCTCAGCCAGCCGCGCGCCCCGGAGGTGCGCTGGGTGCTCGCCGGAGGGGCGGAGCGGGTCATCACGGCACTCATGCGGGGATCGCCTCTTTCTGCGGGACGCTGCGGCGCGCCTCGCGACGGGACTTGAAGGCGGAGCGGACGCGCTCGGACTGCAGGAGGCAGAGCGCGACGATGACGATCGCCTTGAAGGCGGGCGTCGCGGAGGACGAGACTCCGAGGAACACGACGGTCTTGTCGAGGGTGGCGATCAGGATCGCGCCCACGGCGGCACCGGTGATGTTGAACTTGCCGCCGGCGAGCGAGGTGCCGCCGATGACGACCGCGAGGATCGCGTCGAGCTCGAGCTGGTAGCCGGTGCGCGAGACGTCGACCGTCATCACGCTCGCCGTGGCGAACACGCCCGCGACTCCGGCGAGGATGCCGCTGCCGATGTAGGCGGTCATCAGCAGGCCCCGGCGGTTGATGCCCGCGAGGCGGGCCGCCTTCGGGTCCATGCCGATGGCCTCGATCATCAGGCCGAGGGCGCTGCGGCGCACCAGGACTCCGACGACCACGACGATGGCGATGGCGAGGAGGAACACGACCGGGAGCCCGAAGACGTACCCGTTCGCGAGCCAGCGGAAGGGCTCGTTGGTGGCGGCGGTGTTCTGGCCGCCGGTGATGACCTTCGCCAGGCCGCGGCCCGCGAGCATCACGACCAGCGTGCTGATGAAGGGCTGGAGGCCCACCACCGAGACGAGGACGCCGTTCACGGCTCCGAGCACGGCGGCCACCAGGAGGGCGACCGCGAAGGCTCCCGCTGCCGCGCCGAGCGAGTCGGGCGCTCCCGCGGAGTTGAGGAACTCCATCGAGACGGCACCGGCGACGACCATGATCGAGCCGACCGAGAGGTCGATGCCCCCGGTCGCGACGACCAGGCACATGCCGACGGCGATCATCAGGATCGGAGCGGCGGCGCGGGCGATGTCGATGACGTTGCCGACGAGGTAGCCGGTGGTGGGGCTGACCGAGACGGCCAGGTAGCCCGGGTCCTTGACGACGTTGACGAGGAGGAGCAGGGCGATCGCCACGACTCCCCAGAAGTACTGGCGGCGGATGATCCCGCCGAGGACGGATCCCCGGGCGGGTCGGGTGTCGCTGCTCATGATGCGGCCTCCTGCGTGGCGCTCTCGAGGACGACGACGTCCTCGTCGACGACTCCCTCTGCGGCGATGGTAGTGACGATCGACTCCGCAGTGACAGCGGGACCGTTGAGGATCTCCGCGATCACGCGGTGGTCCTTCAGGACGATGATGCGGTCGCTGAGGCGGACGACCTCGTCGAGCTCGGACGAGATGAAGACCACGGCGACGCCCTCGCCGGCGAGGGCGACGACCTTCTCCTGGATCTCGGCCTTCGCTCCGACGTCGATGCCGCGGGTCGGCTCGTCGAGGATGAGGATCTCGGGGGCGGTGGCGAGCCAGCGGCCGAGGAGGACCTTCTGCTGGTTGCCGCCGGAGAGCTTGCTGATCGGGCGGTCGGGGTCGGCCGGGCGCACGTTGAGCTCGACGAGGTACTTGCCGACGATCTCGTCCTTCTCCTTCTTGGAGAGGGGGCGGGCCCAGCCGCGCTTGGCCTGCACGCCGAGGATGAGGTTCTCGCGGACCGAGAGGTCGCGGATGATGCCCTCGTCGCGGCGGTTCTCGCTCGAGAACGCGATCTTGTGGGCGAGGCCGGCGGTCGGCGTCGGGACGTCGATCTTCTTGCCGTGCATCGTGATCTCGCCGGTGTCGGGCTTGTCGACGCCGTAGATCAGGCGCGCGAGCTCGGTGCGGCCGGAGCCGAGGAGCCCGGCGAAGCCGACGACCTCGCCGCGGTGCAGCGTCAGGTCGGTGCTCTCGATGGAGCCCTTCTTGCCGATGCCCTTCGCGGTGTAGAGCGGGGCGTCGCGGTAGAGGTGGTCCTGGCTCTCGCGCTCGGAGTCGAGGGAGCGCAGCGCCGCGATGTCCTTGCCGATCATCTTCGAGATCAGCGAGGTGCGGTCGAGCTCGTGGGTCAGGTACTCGCCGACGAAGGTGCCGTTGCGCAGCACCGTCAGGCGGTCGCTGATCGCGTAGACCTGGTCGAGGAAGTGCGAGACGAAGAGGATCGCGACGCCCTCCGCACGGAGGCGGCGGATGACGACGAAGAGGTTCTCGACCTCGTTCGCGTCCAGGCTCGAGGTCGGCTCGTCGAGGATGAGCACCTTGGAGTCGCTCACCGTCGAGCGGCTGATCGCGACCAGCTGCTGCATCGCGATCGAGAGCGAGGCGAGCGACTGGCGCGTGTTGAGGTGGCCGAGGCCGAGCTTCTCGAGCGCGACCTTCGCGGCCTGGTGCGTGGCCTTCCAGTTGATGCCGAAGGGTCCGCGGACCTCGTAGCCGAGCATCACGTTCTCTCCGATGGAGAGGTTCGTGACCAGGTTGACCTCCTGGTACACGGTGGAGATGCCCGCGGCCTGCGAGTCGGCGGTGCCGGTCAGGCGACGGGTCTCCCCGTCGATCACGATGTCTCCGCTGTCGATGCGGTAGACGCCGGTGAGGGCCTTGATGAGCGTGGACTTGCCGGCGCCGTTCTCACCCATGAGGGTGTGGACCTCGCCCGGGAACAGGCGGAAGTCGACGCCGTCGAGGGCTTTCACGCCGGGGAAGCTGATCGAGATGTTCTTCATCTCGACGATCGGAGGCGAACCTGTCATGTCGCGTCGTTCCGTTCTCGAGCGGGGCGCAGCCGAACAGGTGCGCCGAAGGGTCGGAGCGACCGGGGCCGGCGGGTGGGCCGGCCCCGGTCGCTCCGGGGGAGTGGTGCCGCGTCGAGGAGGACGCCGGGCGACCGGTGGTGCTGAGCGACTAGAACTTGCGGTCGGGCAGCGCGGTGGTGGCGGCCTCGGGCGAGTCGAAGGTCTCGCTCGGGACGACGATCGAGGACTCGACCTTCTCGCCGGCCAGGGTCTTCTCGACCGCGTCGAGGGCGGTCTCGCCGAACAGCGGGTTGTACTCGGCGACGAAGCTCAGCTCGCCGTCGGCCAGCGCCTGCAGGGCGTTCTTGGTGCCGTCGATCGTGGCGATCTTGACGTCGGTGCCGGGGGTGAGGCCGGCCTCCTGGACGGCCTGGACAGCGCCGAGGCCCATCTCGTCGTTCTGTGCGAAGACCAGCTGGACGTCGTTGTTGTTCGACTTCAGGACGGTCTCGAAGACGCTCTTGGCCTCTTCGGTGGACCAGTTCGCGGTCTGCGCGCCGATCTTGGTGAACTTCGAGTCGGCGCCGATGACCTCGTCCCAGCCTTCGTTGCGCTCGTTGACGACCGAGACGCCCGCGGGGCCCTCGAGCGTGAAGTACTTCGCGCCGCTCGGGAAGGTGGTCTTGGCCCAGTCGGCGACCGAGGTGCTGACCGCGATGTTGTCCGGCGCGATGCGGGTCACGTAGAGGTCGGTGTTGTCCGGCTCGATGCCGCGGTCGATCAGGATGACCGGGATCTCGGCCTCCTGGGCGCGCTCGAGCGAGTCCTCCCAGCCGGAGCCCTCCGTGGCGGAGAGCAGGATGATGTCGACGCCCTCGTCCACGAAGGAGGTGAAGGAGTCGATCTGCGACTTCTGGTCTCCGTTGGTGGCGGGTGCGTACTTCAGGTCGAAGCCGGCGTCCTTGGTGAACGTGTCCTCGATGTTGGTCTCGTTCGCCTGGCGCCACGCGCCCTCGGGGCCGACGGCCACGAAGCCGACGGTGGTGAGGTCACCGCTCGAGCCGGAGCCCGAATCGGTGCCGGAACCGCCCGAGCAGCCCGCGAGTCCGAACGCGAGTGCGCCGACTGCTGCGAAACCCAGGAACTGGCCGATACGCCTCGTCTTGGACATAGATCTCCTCCTTGAGATCGCGGGCACGAAGAGAGTGCCCGAGATGGTGGACCCCGAAGGGCCTCGAATGCGGGCCTAGCGGCCCGAGGTGCGGTGAGTGCAGGATGTGCAGTGGGCGCCGGCCGAAGCAGCGCCACGACGAAATGTTACCGTGAACAATTCTTGTGACGCAACAGCACGGCGGTGCGCTTCGGTAACGATCCGGTCGCGGGGCCCGCAGGGCCCGATGGCAACCCTCTGCCCGGTGGTCGGGCCCGGGAGTAGCTTCCCTGGCCATGATGCTCCCTCGATCGCGCTCCGTCCCCGCGACGGCCGCGACGGCGGCTCTCGTGCTCGCGCTCTGCGGATGCTCCGCGGACGGCACGGCGGCCCGCCGCGCGGCCGACGCCTTCCTCTCCGCGCTCGCCGACGGCGACGGCCGCGCGGCGTGCGCGCTGCTCACCGGCTCCGCCCGCGAGGCCGTGGAGGACCGGGAGGGCGACTGCCCCGGCGGCGTGCTGGAGCTCGGGATCGCGGAAGACGGAGCAGGGGACGCCGAGGTCTACGGCCGGGCGGCGATCGTGCGCTCCGGCGGCACCGTGGTGTTCCTCACTCCGGGCGACGACGGCTGGCTGGTGCGCGCGGCCGGCTGCGCGCCGGTGGCGGACGCGCCCTTCGACTGCGTCCTGGACGGGAGCTGACGTGCGCACTGCCTCCGCCCTGTACTACGCCGTGATCGTGCTCGGCCTGATCGGGTTCTTCGCCGTCGGGATCCTCGGGAGGTGAGCCGGATGCGCCGCTTCCTGCGCCAGAACGGACTCTCGCTGTTCTTCCTCGCGATCTTCCTGCTCGCTCTCCTCGGGCAGTCGTTCGCCGGGCTCGCCGCGTACAACGACACCCAGGTCGCGGAGGGGCTGCGGGAGGTCGGCTACTGGCGCTTCGTCACCTCCTCCGACTTCGCGATCGACGTCGCCGAGAACTGGCAGTCGGAGTACCTCCAGTTCTTCCTCTACATCGGCGCGACCGTCTGGCTCGTGCAGCGCGGCTCGCCCGAGTCGAAGCGGGTGGGCGAGGAGGGCCTCGAGACCGACGAGCAGCAGAAGGCGGGGGCGTCCGCGGAGGACGACTCGCCGCCCTCGGCGTCCGCCGGCGGCCTGCGGCAGGCGCTGTTCTCGCACTCGCTGCTGCTGGTGATGGGGGCGGTGTTCCTGCTGTCCTGGGCGGCGCAGTCGGTGACGGGCGTCGTGGCCTACAACGAGGAGCAGCTGACGAGCCTGGAGGCGCCCGTCGACTGGCTCGGCTACGTCTCCTCCGCCGACTTCTGGAACCGGACGCTCCAGAACTGGCAGTCGGAGTTCCTCGCGGTGGGCAGCATGGCGGCGCTCGCCGTGTTCCTGCGCGAGCGCGGGTCGAGCGAGTCGAAGAAGGTGGGCGATCCGCACGGACGGACGGGGATCTGAGTGGTCAGGGTGCGTCGGATCGGACGCGGATCTCGTCGCCCTCGAGGGCGAACCGCAGGGACGTGCCGATCGGGAACCGCTCGCGCAGGGCCTCCGGCGCCGCCGACGTCACGGTGAACTGCGCGACCGCGGGGAACGCTCCGGCCGTGCAGCCCTGGAAGAACAGGCCGTCCTGTGGCTCGGCGGTCCGCACGATGGAGAGGCACGAGCCGGCGCTCGAGGAGCGGCGCTGCCGGACGACGGTGAGCCCCGTGTCGGCGGGCAGGCTCTGCCGCACGACGGTGAGCCCGCCGAAGTCCTCGGTGGTGACCGATCCGTCGAACCCCAGTCCCTCCCAGCCGGGGAGGTCGGTGCCGTTCGACAGCGGCAGCACGGCGACCTCGCGGCCGGGCTGTCCGTCCTCGGCGGTGGCGAGGCGGGTGGCCCCCGCGGCGACGGCGGCCGTCGCGGCCAGCGCGGCGAGGAGGAGGAGGCCGCACCGACGGGAGCGGCGGGGCGGGACGTGGCCGAGGGGGTCGGACGCCTCGTCGGCGGAGGCGTCCGCGAGAGGTGCCGCGTCCTCCGGCGCCGCGTCCCCGGAGTCCGCGGGAACCACCGCGCCCGGCAGTGCGGTGCCGAGGGCGGGACGGACGCGGGCCTCGAGCGCGGAGAGCCGGGCGAGCGCGCCGGGGTCCCGCTCGATGTCGGAGCCTCGGCCGTAGGCGCGCCGCTGCAGCTCCGCGAGCTCGTCCGGTCGCTGATCGTCCACCCCCGGATCCTCGCAGGCCCGGCGCCCGAGCGGGACCCGCCGGCGCGCCGAGGTCCTGGCGGTCGAGCAGCCCGGACGGCTCATCGAGACCCGGTGGACGGTGCGGCCGCTCGGCCGGCGGGGGAGGTCAGTCGTCGTCGTCGAGGTCGTCGTCGCGGTCGGCGGCGATCATCTCGACGATCGTGTCGACGGTGAGCCAGGGGCCGTTGCTGACCTCGCCGATCTTCTCGCGGTCCTTGAAGACGACGATGCGGTCGCTGAGGCGCACCACCTCCTCCAGCTCGGACGAGATGTAGACGACGGTCACCCCCTCCTTCGCGAGCTGCGCGATGTGCGCCTGGATCTCGACCTTCGATGCCACGTCGATCCCGCGCGCCGGCTCGTCGAGCACGAGCAGCCGCGGACGGGTCGCGAGCCACCGCGCGAGGACCACCTTCTGCTGGTTGCCTCCGGAGAGGTACTTCACCGGGATGTCCGGGTCGGCCGGCGAGATGTTCAGCGCCTCGACGTAGGTGCGCACCAGGGTGTCGGTCTCGGCGGCCGAGAGCGGGTGCGCCCAGCCGCGCAGAGCCTGCAGGCCCAGCACGAGGTTCTCGCGGAGGGAGAGGTCGCCGATGATCCCGTCCTCGCGGCGGTTCTCGCTCGAGTGGGCGATGCGGTGGCGCAGGCCCGACACCGGGTCGGAGATGTGCGCGGGCTGGCCGTCGATCAGCACCTCGCCGGTGTCCGGCTTCTCGACCCCGC
Source organism: Rathayibacter sp. AY1C7 (assembly GCF_002931865.1). Classification (NCBI taxonomy): domain Bacteria; kingdom Bacillati; phylum Actinomycetota; class Actinomycetes; order Micrococcales; family Microbacteriaceae; genus Rathayibacter; species Rathayibacter sp. AY1C7. The sequence goes on from NZ_PSWB01000012.1 coordinate 48,872, forward strand.
TCACCAGCGACGCCAGCTCGGTGCGCCCCGAGCCGCGCAGGCCCGCGAAGCCCACGATCTCGCCGCGGTGCAGCTCCAGATCGGTCGGGCCCACGGCGCCGCGGCGGCCGATCCCGTGCGCGCGGTAGATCGCCGGGCCGACCGGCTGGCGGCGGTGCTCGCGGCGGTCGGAGCCGATCTGCCGCAGCGCGTCGATGTCCTTGCCGATCATCTTCGCGATCAGCTCCGCGCGGTCCATGGTGTGCGCCGGGTACTCGCCGACGGTGCCGCCGTCGCGGAGCACCGTCAGCCGGTCGCTGAGGGTGAGGACCTGCTCGAGGAAGTGCGAGACGAACAGGATCGCGACGCCCTGGTCGCGCAGCCTCCGCAGCACCGTGAAGAGGCGGGCCACGTCGCTGAGGTCGAGGCTGGAGGTGGGCTCGTCGAGCACGAGCACGCGCGGACGGTCGACCATCGCGCGGCTGATCGCGACCAGCTGGCGGATCGCCGGCGAGAGCGAGCGCAGCGGCAGGTGCGGATCGAGGTCCTCCAGGCCCAGCTCGGCGAGCATCTCGGCCGCGCGGTGGTGGGTGCGCGACCAGGAGATGCCGAAGCGGCCGCGGACCTCGTGGCCGAGCATCACGTTCTCGCCGATGCTGAGGTTGTCGGTGAGGCGCTCGTCCTGGAACACGGCCGTGATGCCCGCTGCCTTCGCCTCCGCCGGGCCGCTGAAGCGCCGGGCGACGCCGTCGACGAGGATCTCGCCCGCGTCGGGCTGGTGGATGCCGGTGAGCGTCTTGATCAGCGTGGACTTGCCCGCGCCGTTCTCGCCCATCAGCCCGTGGATCTCGCCCGGCACCAGCCGCAGGTTCCCGTCCTTCAGAGCGGGTCCGGAGGCGAAGGAGACGCGGATGCCGGTCATCTCGACGACGGGTGCCGCGGAGCTCCGGGTCGTCCTCGATGAGATCGCCACGTGCCGTCCTCGGTTCGTGTGCGGCGCGCCGTCAGGGTCCGGCGTGCCAGGGGCTGCCGCCGATGATACGCGAGCGCATGCGGCGGGACGGGAACAGGAGGGTCACGATCGGGGAGCGGCCGTGGAGGAGCGGATCACCAGCTCCGTGGGGATCCGGGTGCGCTGCGGGCTCTCCTGGCCGCGGATCCTCGCGTGGATCACCTCGGCGACCGTCGTCCCGAGCTTGTCGAAGTCCTGGCGGACCGTCGTCAGCGGCGGGAGGAAGTGGCGGGCGGTGGGCAGGTCGTCGAAGCCGACGATGCTCATGTCCTCGGGCACGCGGATCCCGCGCTCGACGAGGCCGTGGATCACTCCGAGCGCCATCTCGTCGTTCGCGACGACCATCGCGGTGAAGTCGGGCACCGACTGCAGGCTCGCGGCGAAGTCGTACCCGGAGTCCGGGGTCCAGTCGCCGATGACGATGGGGCGCTCGTGCATCCCCCACGACTTCGCGCGGCTGTGGAAGGCGCGCTCGCGGGCGCGCGCGTCGAGCCAGTCGAGGGGGCCGGAGAGGTGCAGCACGTCGCGGTGGCCGAGGTTGCCCAGGTGGTCGACGGCCTGGAACATGCCGGCCTGCTGGTCGACCGAGACGGTGAGGAAGCTCGGATCCTTGTCGCTCTTCACCACGAGCGTCGGCACGCCGATCTCGACGGTGCGGAGGGTCGCCACGGAGGAGGAGCGCGGCGCGATCACGCAGAGCGCGTCGATCCCGAGGCCCATCAGGTGGGCGATCGCGTCGGTGGGGGTCATCTCGAGGTCCGGCCGCAGCGCGACGGAGGTGATCGAGTACCCCTTCTCGCGGGCGGCGCGCTCGATCGCGCGGAGGGTGCTCGACGGCCCGTACTCGGCGCCGCTCTCGATCATCACGCCGATGCGGTCGGTGCGCTGCGTGACGAGGGAGCGGGCGGCGATGTTCGGCCTGTAGTTGAGCTCGTCGACCGCCTCGAGGACCTTCTGGCGGGTCGACTCCTTGATGTTGGGGTGCCCGCTGAGCACGCGCGACACGGTCATGTGCGAGACGCCCGCGACCGCCGCGACATGGCGGAGGTTCGGCCGATCGGCCATGAGAGGACCTCCTCCGCTCCCCGGGCGGGTGAGCCGCGCCACCCCGGCGCGGACGAGGCTCAGAGGGCTCGGCTGCCGGGGGTGGCACCAGCATAGTCAGGCGGGGCCGACCTCCCGGTGGGCGCCTCCTGAGCGGGCGGGACCGTCCCGGTCGCGTTGCTCTCACTGCGGTCCTCGATGATCGAGGGGGCTCCGGGGCGTCGTGAGCCCTCGCCAGAACACGTCGTGCAGGGAATGCTCGGCGACGAGCTCCGGAAGGATCGGGGCCGCGTCCGCTCCTCGTAGGAGGATGTCGTCCAACGAAGCGATGACGTCCACGACCGAGCGCGGAGTGAACTGCCCGGCGAGACGTTTCGCCTTCGCACGGACGTTGTTGGGCGTGGGGCCCGCATCGATCACGGAGTGGTTCCAGAGCCGGCTGTGGTGAGCGCACCGGTTGCGCAGGTAGACGAGTGCGCGGACCCGGTAGGCGAAACCGGCTCGGGCGACTCCCAGACCGGACGCGACGTCCCCCGCAAGCGATCCTCGCGCCCCTCGCTCGATGCATCTCGACAGAGTTCCGAAGGACCAGGCCTCGACGGCCGACCACACCGGTAGCTCGCCGAAGGCGGCCGCGCCCCTGCCGCCGGGGAGCTCCGTGAAGCGGAGGACATGCCGTTCCCTGCTGCGCTCGATGTCGCGGAGGCACGAATCGACTGTCGACTCCGCGTTCGGAGACTCGGAGTAGAAGCTCTTCTCGAGATAGCACTCGTACGGGCCGTGCCTCACGAGCGATGACATGAGCCGTACGGCTGCGGAGAAGGATCTCGGCACGGGCCAGTCGAGCACGCAGGCTCTGCCGCAGCGCTTCATCTGCGTCGCAGACCGCTCGGACGTCCTCGAACGAGACTCCGTCCGCGAACGAGTCGTCCCCGTCGTGCGGAGCCCGCTGGAAGTAGCGGGCGTACCCGGAGAAGCGGTAGTGGTTCTGCGCGGCCAGGTAGCTCGTGCAGGCCTCCCCGTTGGCGATGCCGAGCCCGCGGTCACGGAGGAGCTGGACCTGCTGCTTCCACGACAGGCTCGGTTTCCGTGCCATCGCAGTACCTCGGTGCCGAAGAAAAAGGCCCCTCCCATGTGAGCATCGCGGAGAGGCTTGGGAGGGGGTCGATCGGATCGAATCTACCAGGCGTCCCTCAGCCGTGATCCCTGCGGAGCCACTCGACCAGCAGGTGGCACGAGTGCTGATCGGACCATCGCCGCAGGACGGAGAGGGCCGACCGCCGCGGCGCCGAACGCTGCGGGTCTTCGAAGGCGCGGGGCGGGCGAGTACTCTCGGGAGCCTCATGGCACGCGACAACGAACCGACCGTCACCCTCACCGATCCGCTCGAGGAGCGCCTGCGCGCGCAGGTCGCCCGCGAGGGGGAGCGCAACGTCGCTCTGCGATCCGCGGCCCTGCTCACCGGCGGGTACGAGGGCGAGTCCTTCCTCCTCACCGTGGGCGGCGAGCACGCCGACGGGATCCTCAAGGGAGCGCCCTCCCTCTACTGGCCCGAGCTCTGGGGTGCCCGCGCGCTCCTCTACGTCTGGGACGACGACGCCGCCGACGCGGTGACCGCCGGACTCGCGAACCCCTCCTGGCGCGTCCGCGAGATGTGCGCCCGCGTCTGCGCCGAGCGCGTGCTGGGCGGGCAGAAGAAGCTGTCCCGCCTGACCACCGATGAGCACCCCCGGGTCCGCGCGGCAGGAGCGCGCGCTCTCGTGGCGGCCGCTCTGGCGGGGATCTCCTCCGGTCGCGACGCGAAGGGCGAGTTCGCGGCGAGCGTCGAGGCCGTCCTGACGGGCATGCTCCGCGACCCGGACCGCGACGTCCGCCGCGCCGCGCAGCAGTCGGCCGACGCGCTGCGGGACGCCCGCTCAGCCTGAGCGGACCGTCCGCCGGCGGTCGAGGCGTCGCGAAGGGCCGCCTCCCGGCTCGGATGACGACCGTTCGTGACGCCTCGGAGCCTCGGGGGCTCAGCCGACCAGGTGCGTCGCGCGCTCGAAGGCGCGCTTCAGCTCGTCGCGCTTGCGGGGCTGGCTCATCGCCCGCTGGCCGGGGCTCCACGAGTCGATGACCGTCGGGCCGTCGACCAGGTACGGCTCGATGTTCTTCTTCCAGCCGCTGGTCGGCGCGGTCCCGGCGTTGACGACGACCCGCAGGTCGGGGAGCAGCGGCAGGAGCCGGCGCAGCTCCATCGCGCCCTGCCGCACCTCGTCCGCGTCGGGGGCGCCGTCGAGCTGCCACGGCACGATGTTCCAGATCAGGGTGCGGGCGTGCAGTCCGACCTCGTCGCGGAGGGTCCAGGTCGAGGCGGCGGTCGCGTCGTCGTTGTCGACCGAGACGAAGCCGGAGCCGCCGGGGCCGGCCGACATCGGTCCCGGGGCCTCCAGCACGATGAGCGCACGCGCCTCGACGCCGGCCTCGGCCGGGTCGAAGTCGGGCACCACGGCACCGGGATGCCTGCGCGTGCGCCGGGCGAGGAGCTCCTCGCGGAACGCCCGGAGGGGCTGCACCGAGGCCTCGTCCTCGAGCAGGGCCCGGCGCTCGTCGAGGGCGGAGCGGTCGCGGAAGCCGTACGGCTCGGTCAGGAACACCCTCCGAGGCTAGTCGCGATCGGCGCCGCCGCGGGAGGCGGGCCTGCGGGAGCCCTCCTGGGTGACCCCGGCAGGGCCTGGCTCGCGCCGCCCCCGGCTCCTACGGTCTGACTGCAGTCGAGAATCTGGACCGGAGGGGGTCACCGTGTCGGACGAGCCGTCAGTGAGCATCGGGGTTCCGTACGTCGAAGGGGGGTCGTCGCCGCAGGTGCTGGACGTGTACAGCAGGTCGGTGTCCCCGGCCGAGGACGCTGCTCGGCCGGCCGTCGTGCTGATCCACGGCGGCGGGTGGTTCCGGGGGGACAAGAGCAAGGAGCGGGCGCTCGCGACGATGCTGGTCGACGCCGGCTACCTCGTGTTCGCGGCGGACTACCGCGAGGCTCCGGACTCGGTCTTCCCGGCCAGCAGGGACGACGTGCTCGCCGCGGAGCGGTGGGCGGTCGCGTCCGAGTGGGCGTTCGACCGGAGCAGGCTGGCGTTCTTCGGCGGATCGGCGGGCGGGAACCTGGTCGTGGAGGCCGCGATCGCCACCGGTCGGCCCGCCGTCAGCTGGTCGGGGATGTTCGACCTCCTCGGCATCGTCGAGGCGACCGACGACCTCCCGGCCACGCCGACGACGCAGGACCTCGACGCCATGAAGAGCGCCGACATCAACCAGACCGGCCGGAACGACGCCTTCCTGCGCTGGACGATCCTCAACGAGGTCGGGGGCGACCGCGGGCTGCTCACCGCCGCCTCCACGACGCGCCACGCCTCCCCGGACGGCGGGCCGGTGTTCCTGGCCAACTCGCTCGGCGAGTTCGTCCCCGTGAGCGACGCGCAGGCCATGCAGGCGGCGCTCTCCGCGGTCGGAGTCGCCAGCACGCTGCAGCTGATCCCGGGCACCCGTCACGCCGAGGGGTATACGGAGGCGGCCATCGGCCCCTCGCTCGCCTTCCTCCGCGACGCCCTCCCGCCGGCCCGAGCATGACGACGACGGAGTTCGCCGGAGTCGGAAACGTCTTCTACTTCGTCGACGACCTCGACGCCGCGATCGACTGGTACTCGGCGCGGCTCGGGCGCGAGCCCGTCGTCCGCGGCGGGGCGCTCGTGGCCTACGACCTGGACGGCACCCGCCTGACGCTGCACGAGCGGGACGAGCTGAACCGGCCCGGACCCGACGGCACGAGCCCGTACTGGACGGTCCCCGACGTCGACGCCGTCGTCGCCGACTGGACGGCGAACGGCGCCGTCGCCCACCGCGGTCCGAAGACGGTGTTCACGGGGGAGCGGCTGTGCCAGCTGCTGGACCCGTTCGGCAACCTCTTCTCGGTGCGGCAGGCCGTGCCCCGTGACTGAGGACGTCGCTCCGGCTCCCGCCGCCCCGGCGCAGACGTCCGCGCCGGCGCAACCGTCGGCCTGGGCGCCCATGGCGATCACCGCCTTCCGCGTGCTGTGGTTCGCCCAGCTGGGCAGCAACATCGGCACCTGGATGCAGACCGTCGGAGCCCAGTGGTACCTGGTCGAGGCGGCCGCGGGCGCGGCGGTCGTCGCGCTCGTGCAGACGGCGAGCCTGGCGCCCTCGATCCTCGTCGCCCTCCCCGCGGGCGTGCTGGCCGACTCGCTCGACCGGCGGCGGCTGCTCATCTGGGGGTCGTCGGCCAGCGCGCTGCTGGCGGCCGCTCTGACGGTCGTGGCGGCGGTCGGCGCGCTGACGCCGTGGACGATCCTGGCCTTCACCTTCCTCCTCGGCATCACCTCCACCCTGACCTCGCCCGCCTGGCAGGCGATCCAGCCGGAGCTCGTGCCCCGGAACCTGATCGCGGCGTCGTCGGCCCTCGGAGGGGTGACGGTGAACGGCGCGCGCGCGGTCGGCCCGGCCCTGGCGGGCGTCGTCCTCTCGGCGTTCGGCGCTCCGGTGGTCTTCGGCATCAACGCCCTGAGCTTCATCGGCGCGGTGCTCGCCCTGCTCTGGTGGAAGCGGCCGGCGCAGACCGGCCTCGACGACCGCGAGCAGTTCGGCGCCGCGCTGAAGGGAGGGATCCGGTACGTCGCCTCCGCGCACCTCGTCCGCCGGATCCTCCTCCGCTCCGCGCTCTTCGCCCTGCCCGCCAGTGCGCTCTGGGCGCTGCTGCCGCTCACCGCGAAGCGCCTCCAGCTCGACTCCAGCGGCTACGGCTTCCTCCTCGGGGCTCTCGGTGCCGGTGCCGTGCTCGGCGTCTTCGCCCTGCCGCTCGCCCGCCGGAAGCTCTCCGACGACGTCGTCATCGGGGCGAGCGCCGTGCTGTTCGCGGCGGGGACTCTCGCGGCGGCCTTCCTGCCCCTCGTTCCGGCCCTGCTGCTGCTGGTCCTCGCGGGGCTGGCGTGGATCGGCACCCTCACCGTGCTGAACGCGGCGCTGCAGCTCACGCTGCCGCAGTGGGTGCGGTCCCGCGGAGCCTCGATCTACATCCTGGTCTTCATGGGGACCATGGCAGTCGGCTCGATCGGCTGGGGCCTGGCCGCGCAGGTGCTCGGCACCGCGCCCGCGTACGCCGCGGCGGCCGCTCTGCTCCTCCTCGTGGCGGCCAGCGTGCGGGTGCTGCCCCTGCTGCCGGGGACGGGCACCGTCGACCGCAGCATCTCGATGTCGTGGCCCACGCCCACGCTGGTGTTCGAGCCGGAGCCGACGGACGGGCCGGTGATGGTGCAGATCTCGTGGACGGTCCGCCCCGACTCCCTCGCGGACTTCCGATCGGCCATGCGGCTGCTGGAGAGCTCCCGCCGCCGGACCGGCGCCTCGCGGTGGGCGCTCTACCGGAGCGGGGAGGAGGCCGACGTGCAGCTGGAGACGTTCATGGTGCCCTCGTGGGGCGAGTTCCGGCGGCAGGAGACCCAGCGGCTCACCGGCCGCGACCGCGAGATCCGCGCGGCGGCGCTGACCCACGCCGACGGCGATCCCGTCGAGCGGCACTTCTTCCCGAGCGCGACGCCCTCCTCCTGAGAGCGGGAGCGGCGGCGAGCCGTCCCCGTGATCGTCGAGACGCCGGCCTGCGAGCGGTGTCTCGGCGACACACGGACGCCTCGCCGCGCGTCTCGGGCGCGAGGGCCGAGGTGCGCCGCGGTCAGCCGCCGACGGTGGAGCCGAAGCCGGACTTGCCGGAGGAGCCGAAGCCGCCGGAGAGGGTCGCCTTCGAGCCGACGGTCGAGCCGGCCGGCGCGCGCTGCACGACGTCGGGCTGGGTCGCTCCGCGGGCCGCGAAGCCGCCGGACGCGACGGGCGCCCAGCTGGTCGCCCGCGTCGAGTTCCAGCGCGAGGACGCGAAGATCAGCGGGCCGAGCCAGAAGCCGCCGGCGTAGTGCCCGCGGTACTCGTCGGTCGCCTCGCACAGCTGCTCGGGGTCGTCGCCGACCTCCTCGCCCTGCGCCTGGAGCTGGGCGATCTGCTCCCGCACGTCGGCGAGGCAGTCCTCGCGGCTCGCGTAGACGGGGCGCTCGGCGTTCTCGGGGATGACGTAGTCCTGGCCGTCGGCTCCCGTGGCGACGACGCCGTCGGTCGAGGGGCCGCCGTTCGCGAGGGCGACGGCGAGGCCGACCGCGCCGACCGCGACCGCGCCGCCGATGAGCAGGCCGCGGCGGTTCTTCGCGATGCCGCTGATCCCGACGCTCCGGGAGCGGTGGGGAGCGGTGCGGGTGGCGCCGTCGCCGCGGCCGGACCCGCCGCTCGTGCCGCCGCTCGGCGTGCCGGAGCCCGCCCCGGGCTCGCGGCTGCCCCAGTCGTTCCCGGAGTTCGGCGTCCCGGAATCGCCGGGGGTGCGGTCGTCGTCCGTCATCGGGTCTCCTCGTCCTGCGGGCGGGCCGCGCGGGTGTCCTGCGGCCGGTCGTGCTCGGGGGCGCCGTACTCGGGCGCGGGGGTGCCGGGCGCGGGAGCGCCGTAGGCGGGGGTGGCGCCGTGCCCGGGGCGGGAGGCGGCCGACGCGGCGTCCGCGTCCGTCGCGGCCCCGTCGCTCCGTCCGCCCTCGATGTAGTGGGGGACGAACTCCGCCAGGTCGCCGGTGATCAGGCCGCTCGTCTCGCGCACGTCGATGCCGGCCGGGGTCTCGCCGACGATCCAGCTGCCGATGACGACGGTCTTCCCGTCGACCCGGGCCAGCTCGGCGCGCTCCTGGTGGATGAAGCCCTCGGCGCCGTAGCTCCCGCCGTTCTCGGCGACGACCGAGCCGTCGGCGTCGAGGACCGTCACGTTGGCGCCCTCCCGGCCCAGGCGCGGCTTGCGCACCTGGGCGGTGCCGGGCAGCGGATGCACGGAGGCGGGCAGCAGGTTCGGGTGGCCGCGGAACATCTCCCACAGCACCACCAGCAGCTGCTTGTTGCTGAGCAGGAGCTTCCACGCCGGCTCGACCCAGCGGGTGCGCTCGCGCCGGTCGAGGAGGAGGCCGCCGAACTGCTCGCCGAGCATCCACTCCCACGGGTACAGCTTGAAGACGTGGCGGATCGGCTCGCCGTCGCCGTCGAGGAAGCCGGCGCCGTCGAGCTCGTAGCGGATGTCCTCGACGAAGATCAGCTTGGGGTCGAAGCCGGCCTGCGCCGCGGTCTCGGCCATGTAGGCGACGGTGTCGGCGTCCTCGACGATCAGCTCGCCGTCTCCGGAGTCGTGCAGCGACGCGAGGTGCAGCCGGGCGCCCTCGTCGAGGCTCCAGCGCTCGAGGCGGAGGTGGCGCCACTGCTCGACGAGCTGCTCGTGCAGGCTGTTGAACTGGTCGGCGTCGGGACCCTTCGTCTCGACGAGCCACTGCCACTGGGCCGCGGCGGTCTCGACCAGCGAGGTCGGGGTGTCGGCGTTGAACTCGAGCAGCTTCACCGCGCCCGCGCCGTCGTAGGCGAGATCGAAGCGGCCGTAGACCGTGGGGTCGTCCTCGTCCCACGAGGTGCGCACCAGCTCGTGGAAGCGGGGCGGGATGCCGAACTCGGCGAAGCGGCCCTTCCGCACCACGAGCTCGCACGCCTCCATGCAGAGGTCGAACAGCTCCGAGGTCGTGCGCTCGAGCAGGTCGATCTCGGCGGGCTCGAAGGAGTAGGCCGCGGACTCGTTCCAGTAGGGGCGGCCGCCCTCGGAGGGGAGGTCGTAGAAGCTGAAGCCGATCTCGTCGCAGCGGGCTCGCCAGTCCGGTCGCGGAGTGAGGGTGTGTCTGCGCATGATGTCCGGCAAGTGTAGGTCGGGCGTCCGCGTGAGGGCAGGGGGTGGCGCCGTCCTCCGCGCTAGCCTCGACGGGAGCGAAAGGCCGTGCCATGACCGCACCCCTCCCGCTCGCGGGCGTCCGCGTCCTCGAGCTCGGCAACTTCATCGCGGCGCCCACGGCTGGCCGGCTGCTCGCCGACTTCGGTGCCGAGGTGATCAAGGTGGAGCGGCCCGGCACGGGGGACGAGCTGCGCCGCTGGCGGCTGCACGAGGGGTCCGAGACCTCGCTCCTCTTCCACACGATCAACCGCAACAAGCGCTCGATCGCGCTCGACCTGCGCACGGACGAGGGGCGCGACGCCGTCCGCCGCCTGGTCGCCGAGTGCGACGTGGTGCTCGAGAACTTCCGGCCCGGCACGCTCGAGCGCTGGGGGATCGGGCCGGACGTGCTCGACGAGGCCCGGCCCGGCATCGTGATCGGCCGCATCTCCGCGTTCGGGCAGACCGGCCCGCTGTCGGCCCGGCCCGGGTTCGCGGCGGTCGCGGAGGCGATGGGCGGGTTCCGCGAGCTGGTCGGCGACCCGGACCGGCCGCCCGTGCGCGTCGGCGTCTCGATCGGCGACTCGATCGCCGGGCTGTACGCGGGCTACGGAGTGATGATGGCGCTGTTCCAGCGCGAGACCCGCCGCTCCGCGGGGCTGGATCCGGCACCGCTGGCGGAGCGGGTCGTCGACGTGGCGCTGCACGAGGCGATGTTCTCGATGACGGAGTCGCTGATCCCCGACTTCCAGGCGCACGGCATCGTCCGGGAGCGCGTCGGCGGGCGGATGGAGGGCATCGCCCCGACCAACGCCTACACCTGCGCCGACGGGGCGAGCATCGTGATCGCGGGGAACGCGGACGCGATCTTCCAGCGGCTGATGGCGGTGATCGGCCGCGCCGACCTGGGCGAGGACCCGGCGCTCGCCTCGAACGAGCAGCGCTGGGCCCGGCGCGACGAGCTGGACGCGGCGATCGGCGCGTGGACGGCGGGCCGCACCGCCGCCGAGGCGCTCGCGGTCCTCGACGACGAGGGCGTCCCCTCCGGCCCGATCTACACGGCCGCCGACATCAGCGCGAGCGAGCAGTACGCGGCGCGCGACATGATCCAGCCCTTCGACGTCGAGGACGCCGGCGGCACTCTGCGCGGCGTGGGCTTCCCGGGGATCGTGCCGGTGCTCGGCGGCCGCTCCCTCCCCATCCGCTCGCTCGCGCCCGACCTGGGCCAGGACACCGAGGAGGTGCTGGGGATGCTCCGGCGGACCGGTCCCGCTGCTCCCTCCGCCGGCGGGGCTCCTGCCGCTCCCTCCGCCGCCGCTGCCGAGGAGGCCGGCCGGTGACCGCGCTCGCCTCCGCGCGCCTGCGAGACGTCACCCTCCGCGACGGCCTGCAGCTCACCGGCAAGCTCCTGACGACCGAGCGCAAGGTCGACCTCGCGCGCACGCTGCTCGCCGCGGGAGTGCCCGAGCTCGAGATCGGCTCGCTCGCGCGCGGCGACCTCGTCCCTCCGATGGCCGACACCCTCGACGTGATCGCCGCGCTCACTCCCGAGGAGCTGGAGCGGTGCTGGGTGTGGGTCGCGACTCCGCGCCACGTCGAGCGTGCGGCCGCCGCGGGGGCGCGCGGCTTCCAGTACTGCTTCTCGGCGTCCGACTCGCACAACCTCGCCAACGTCGGCAGGCCGACCGAGGCGAGCCTGGCCGCGATGCCGGAGGCGGTCGCGCTCGCCGAGAGCGTCGGCGGGCGGATCCAGCTGTGCATCGCCACCTCGTTCACCTGCCCGTTCGAGGGCCCGGTCGACCCGGAGCGCGTGCTCGCGATCGCGCGCGACCCGCGGGCGGAGGGAGCGGCCGACGTGGTCGTCTGCGACACGCTCGGGCAGGCGCACGCCGGCCAGGTGGCGTCGCTCGTCTCGCGCGTGGCGGCGGAGACCCCGCCTCGCGAGATCGTGTTCCACGGGCACGACACCTGGGGCTCGGGCGTCGCGAACGCGATCGCCGCCGTGCAGGCCGGGGCCTCGGTGGTCGACGGCGCGCTCGGCGGCCTCGGCGGCTGCCCCTTCGCACCGGGCGCCAGCGGCAACACGGCGACCGAGGACCTCCTGTTCGCCCTGCGCCCCGACTGGTTCACGCCCGGCGCGCTCGCGGTCCTCGTCGGCGAGTCGGAGGCGCTGCTCGCCGAGCTCGGCGAGCCCGGCCGCTCGAAGGCCGCGCAGGGCGCCCGCTCGAACGCCCCCGCCTTCCCCTGGGCGCTCTGAGCGGATCGTCCCCCGCTCGTCGGTCCGAAGCGTCACGAACGGCCGCCTCCCGCCGCGGAGGACGACCGTTCGCGACGCCTCGACAGCGTCGTGCGGGTCAGCGCGCGAGCAGCGCGCCGAGGCGTGTGCGCTCGGCGCGGAGGACGTCGACCAGGAGGGACCCCTCTGGCGCGGCGAGCCAGCGCTCCAGGGCGAGGTCGAAGAGGGCGGAGGCCGCGAGGGCGGCGAGGGCCGCGTCCCCCGGCGCGACTCCGGCGTCGACGAGAGCGGCGCGCATGCTCTCGGCGAGGGCGGCCGACTTCAGGAGCTCGCGCTCGCGCAGCTGCGGCTCGGAGCGCACGACGGCGCGGCGGGCGGAAATCTGAGCGCGCCAGGTCTGGAGGTCGCCCGAGGCGGCTGCCTCGAGGCCGTGCATCACGAGGTCCATCGGCGCGAGGCCGGCGGGGGCGCCGGCGAGCAGGCGGCCGACGATCTCGGGGAACTCGCGCTCGCGGAGGAAGAGGACGTCGCGCTTGTCGGCGAAGTGGCGGAAGAAGGTGCGGGTGGTGAGCCCGGCGCGCTCCGCGATCGCGGGGACGGTGGTGCCCGCGTAGCCGTGCTCGGCGAAGAGCTCCATCGCCGCCTGCTCGAGGCGGAGGGCGGCATCGGGGGCCCAGCGTGACATCCGCCCAGGATAGCTGACGACACGACGTGTCATCAGGAGTAGGGTGACGACACGTCCTGCCATCAGTTCCGACTGGAGCCGCCCGTGCCCGAGAACGCCGCCGCCCTGCTGACCGCCCCGCGGGCCGACCTCGTCGTCCGCCCCGCTCCGATGCCCGTCCCCGGTCCGGGGGAGGTCCTGCTACGCAACGGCGCCCTGGCCGTGAATCCGGTCGACGAGATGAAGCAGTGGACGGGCGATCTGATGTTCCGGTGGGTGCCGTACCCGGCGGTGCTCGGGGAGGACGTGGCGGGAGTGGTCGAGGCGGTCGGCCCTGGAGTGACGCGCTTCGCCGTCGGCGACCGGGTCGTCGCGTACGCGGTCGGGATGGAGCGCGGGCGGCGGAACCGCGACGAGGGCGCCTTCCAGGAGTACACGGTCGTGCGCGAGGACCTGGCGGCGCCGATCCCCGACCGGCTGGGCTTCGAGGAGGCGGCGGTGCTGCCGCTCGCGGTCTCGACGGCGGCGACGGCGCTGTTCCAGCGGGACCACCTCGCCCTGCCGCACCCGAGCGTCCCGGTCCGGCCGACGGGCAGGACGGTCGTGGTCTGGGGCGGGACGACGAGCGTGGGGAGCAACGCGATCCAGCTCGCCGTCGCCTCCGGGCACCGCGTGGCGACGACCGCGTCGCCCCGCAACCACGAGCGGATGCGCGAGCTGGGCGCCGAGATCGTGCTCGACTACCGCAGCCCCTCCGTCGTCGCCGACCTGGTGGCTGCGCTCGCGGGCCACGAGGTCGCGGGGGTGCTCGCGATCGGGACGGGTTCCGGTGCCCCGTCGGTGGCGGTGGCCGCGGGCACCGGAGCGCGACGGGTCGCCCTGGCCAGCCCCTCCGTCTCGTTCGGCTCGCTCCCGCGCCGACGCGGTGTCAGCGCCGCCTTCGTGCGGACGATGCTGCGCGTGGTCGGCGGCACCGCGGCGCTGAAGATCGCGGCCCGGCGCCGCGGCATCCGCGCCCGCTTCGTCTGGGGCGGCTCGCTGATGACGAACGAGGTGGGGCCGATGCTGTGGCGCGACCACCTGCCGGCGGCGCTCGCCGAGGGCCGTCACGTCTGCGCCCCGGCGCCCGAGGTGGTGGGTGAGGGGCTCGCCGCGCTGCAGCCCGCCCTCGACCGGCTGCACGAGGGTGTGTCGGCGGTGAAGCTGGTCGTCCGCCTCTGAGGGGCGGGTCGCCGCCGCCTGCCCCGCCGTGCCGCGGACCGGCCGCTCCGCCCGCAGCCGCTCCGCCCGAGCCGTGCCGCCGAGTGGCCGCAGCGCCGGAGCCTCGGTATCGTGGCGCGCTCCGACGCGACCCGAGGAGATCCCGTGATCCGCCGCACCGCCCCCGGAGCCGCCGCGCTCCTCCTGCTCGCCCTGACCGGCTGCTCCGCCGGGTCGTCGCCCGCGGCGTCCCCGTCCGCCACTCCGGAGCCCGTCGGCGGCCTCGGGGTCGCCGTCTCGGCGCTCTGCGAGCCCGGCTCCGATCCGCAGTGCGTCCCGGTCGGCGGGCAGGACGTCCTCGTCGATCCCGAGGACTTCACCCGCGCGGGCGTCGCCGCGGTCGAGGCCGATCCGAGCACGGGAGTCGTCGACGTCCGGTTCGACGAGGCGGGCGCCGCCCTCCTGCGCCGCGGCTCGCAGGCGGCCATCGACGAGGGGGCCGACGCCCGGCTCCTCCTCCGCGTGGGCGACCGGGTCGAGTCGGCGCTCTCCGTGATGCAGCCGATCGAGGGCGACACCGTGCAGATCGTTCCCGCGGAGGGCGACGCGCAGGGGCTGGTCGACCGGATCCTCGCCGGCTGACGCCCGCCTAGGATCGGCGCATGGCGAAGGGTTTCCGCACGGAGCGCACGCAGGCGCTCCTCCTCGCGCAGCCCTGGGCGCTCTCGCTGGTGAGCGCCGTCTTCGTGGCGGGGATGCTCTGGCTGGCGGCGGACGCGGGCTGGGATCTCGGCGCGGTCGTCGGCGGCGGACGCCGGCACGCGCCGCTGTGGCTGGTGCTCCTGCTCGGCCTGCCGCTGTTCGGCGCCGGAGTGGTGCTCGGCGCGGTCCGGCAGGTGCGGCTCCTGCGGCGGCCGGCGGCGCCGCCCGTCCCGAGTCCGGAGGCGGAGCGGCTGCGGCGCGAGGGCCCGGGCTGGCTCAGCCGGCGCGAGGACGAGCGAGCGGCGCAGGGCGGGACCGGGAGCGCGCAGGGCGGCACCGGCGGCATACCGGACGTGATCGGCAGCGCTCCCGACGGCACGGACGACCCGCGCGACGAGGCCCGCTGACCGCGCCTCAGAGGTGCAGCATCCCCCAGTCGATGATCACGGCCAGCGCCGTGTAGGCCGCGGCCACTGCTCCGACCGCCTTGCCCGCGCGGTCGAGGTCGGCCTGCGGGTCCGGACCGGCGTCGGCGACGACCCGGAGCAGCGCTCCGACCAGCGCGATCAGCGTGATCGCCAGGATCCAGACCTTGAGCGACGCGTGCGGATCGACATGCGCGAGCGTCAGCGCGACGACCGGCACCGCCACCACGAGCACCGACGCCAGCACCAGGAGGCAGCCGCGCCGGGTGAGGCCGGTCGGCCCGAAGGAGCCGCCGCGCATCCAGGCGCGCACGCGCTGCCTCCGCGACGCGGGCGGACCGCCGGCGGAGTCCGCGTCGGTCGAGGGCCCCCAGTCCTGCGCGGTCGTCATCGCGCGGTGCCGGAGCGGTCGGGAGTCGGGCTGGGCCGCATCGGGTCCTCCAGGAGACGAGGGGGCGCGTCGGACGGTGGTGCCGACCCCTCAGTCTCGGGAGCGCCTCCGGCAGCGGCAAGCGCCTCTTCCGGACATGTCCGGAAGAGGACGCTCAGGCCCGTCCCTGCAGGATCAGATTCCAGTACACCCACGGCAGGACGCGGCGGTCGGCGAGGTAGGTGAGGCGCCGCTCCTTCGCCAGGCCCGTCCAGAAGGGGACGGTCGGCTTCGGGCGGTAGCGGTCGTCGAACTCGGCGAACACCACGCTCGACCGCGAGACCACGAAGGGGCAGACGGAGTAGCCGTTGTACACGCGGGGGAGCGGGCGGCCCTTCTGCGCGGCGACGAGGTTCTTCGCGAGCGTGGTGGTCTGCTGGCGCAGCGCTCCTCCGGACTTCGAGTTGACCGTGGCCGCCGCGTCGCCGAGCGCCCATACGTCGGGGAACCGCGGGTGCCGCAGGGTCAGCAGGTCGACCTCGACGAAGCCGCCCTCGTCGCCCTCGGCGGCCAGTCCGGTGCCGGCCAGCCAGTCGGGGGCCGACTGCGGGGGCACGGCGTGCAGCACGTCGTACGACAGCGTCTCGCGCGGGCCGTCGGTCGAGCGCCGCGCGCGGTCGGGGCCGGGGAGGGCGGTCGCGCGCTCGTCGACGGCGAGGACGACCCTCCGCTCGGCCGCGTCGACCTCGACCAGCTCGCGGCCGTAGCGGACCTCGATCCCGTACTCCGCCACCTTCCGCTCGAGCTCGGAGTCGATCAGCGGCATCCCGAACAGGGTGGGGGTCGGCACGACGAGCACGACGCGGATGCGGTCGAGGACGCCGGTCGCGCGCCAGTAGTCGCAGGCGAGGTACATCGGCTTCTGCGAGGCGCCGGAGCAGGTGCCGGGGCCGCCGGGCTGCGTGAAGACGACGGTGCCGGAGCGGACCTCGCGGAGCACCTGCGACGCCTTGCGGGCGTACTCGTACTCGTAGTTGGACACTCCGAACGGCGAGTCCATCGCCTCCTGGAGCCCGGGGACCGCGGCCCAGTCCTTCTGGATCCCGGGGCAGACGACGAGCTGCCCGTAGCCGACGGTGCGGCCGGAGAGGAGGGTGACCGTGTGCGCGACCGGGTCGATCGTCTCGACGCGGTCCTGGATCCAGACGACCCCCTTCGGCGTCACCGAGCCCTGAGGCCGGGTCGCCGCGGAGGCGGGTGCGGTGCCGCCCGCGACGTGGGAGAGCATCGGCTGGTAGACGTGGGTCGACCGGGGCTCGATCACCGCGACGTCGTCCACTCCGGAGCGCCGCAGCCGTCCCGCGGTCGAGAGTCCGGCGTTGCCGCCGCCGATGATGAGGACGTCGTGGCGGGCCGCGCCGGGATCGGTCATGGCCTCACCCTAGGGGCGCGCCGGGCGAGCGGACGGGCTTGCGCAGACCCGCGGAAGGGGGGTGCGCTCGGAGTGCCCCGGGACGGTGATCCCGCACGGCCGCCCGGCTCGCGTCAGGCCGCCTCGAGCGCCTGGATCGCGGTCCTCGCGGTCGCGCAGGGGTAGGAGTCGTACCCGTCGTGGGCGTCGAAGGCGCGGCACTCGGCGCAGCGGAGCCGCACTCCGGCGCCGCCCTCGAGGACGCGCTCGGGGCGGTGCCCGTGCAGGATGACGGCGAGGCTCGCGACGAGGGGGTCGCTGCTCACCAGCGCGCTCCGCAGCGCCTCCGACCGGCGGCGGAGGTAGTCGTCCGCCACGGCGTCGATCGACTGCTCGGGGAGGTCCGGCTCGGGCCAGGAGGCGGGCCGCTCGACGGGCAGGTCGAGCTCGTCGAAGCCCATCGACCAGTCCGGGAAGCGGCGCTGCTCGTGCACGCTGGTCCAGACGGTGACCACTCCCTCGTGCCGCGGGTCGGCGAGGATCCGCGCGTAGAGCGAGCGCACGTCGGACTCCTCGCCCTCGAGCAGCTGCATCACGCGGCGGCCGCGGAAGACGAGCATCCCCGAGACGCCGTGCTCGACGTTGTTGCGGCGGCTCGTCTCGAGCAGCCGGCGGATCTCCCCCGAGCCCAGGTCGCGGTCGAGGGTGCTGACGTAGACGACGGTGAAGACGAGGGAGTCGCGCCGCGGCGAGTGCTCGACGAGGTGGAGCGTCGCGGGGGAGTGGGCGCCGGTCTCGGGGTCCATCAGGGCCGCGACCTCCGGGAACTCGAGCCAGATCAGGTCCTCCGGAGCGCTCGGCTCCACGGCGGTGACCGCCGGGACCGCGTCCAGCCACTGCGTCCGCTGGCGGAGGTCGGCGGCGACCGCCTTCTCGTCGAGCCCGGGCAGGAGGCCTGCGGCGCCGGAGACGAAGAGGCTCGTCGCGGAGTTGAGCAGCAGCGTCACGACCGTCGCGTGGCCGTCGCCGCCGAGCACGGGGAGCTCGACACTGTCGGTGCGGCCGTGGGCGGCGAGCCCGGAGGCGTAGGAGACGAGTGCGTCGGCGACCGCGTCCCCCACCTGGAAGGTCGCGCCGGCGTACTGGATCTGCTTCATGGCTCCACGATGCGCCTGCGGCGGATCCGCGGGTAGGGGTACCGGTGCCGAGTGGAGCGTGCAGGGGTCGCGGCTACTCCCGCCCGAGGAGCACGGAGCGGCGGGACCGCGCCCAGTCGGCCGTCGAGCGGGCCGGCGTCCCCGTGATCCGCTCGACCTCGTCGGTGAGCACGTCGACGCCGTCCAGGCCGCGGCGGGCGACGACGCCGAACTGCCGGCGGAGCCCCTCCGCCTGCCACGCGGACATGCCGGCGAGGCGCAGGAGCCCAGCGAACACGCGGCTGGGCAGGTGCAGGTAGCGGACGCGCCGCCCCAGGCCCGCGGTCAGCTCGCGGGCGGCGCCGGGTCCGTCGAGCAGGGCCGGTCCGGTGAGGACGGGCTCCGCGCCGGCGTGCCCTCCCGCCTCGAGGACGTGCGCGGCGACCCGGGCGATGTCGGCGGTGTCGATCCACGGGATGACGCCGCGCCCCATCGTCTGCGGGAGCAGGCCGCGCGAGATCGCGGGCGCCGAGGGCTCGAGGTTCGTCAGGAAGCCCGAGGCGTGGAGGATCGTCGCGGGCAGCCCGGAGGCGCGCACCCGCTCGTCGGTCCGCCAGATCGCGCGGCCCCAGGGGAGCGGCGAGTGCTCGGCCGCATCGCCGCCGGAGAGCTGCACGAGCGCGCGGACGCCCGCCTCCTGGGCGGCACGGACGGCGGTGGCGCCGTGCTCGGCCTGGCGCGGGGTGGCGGCGGTGACCAGGAAGAGCTGGTCGGTGCCCCGGAGGGCGGCGGTCAGTGCGGCCCCGTCGCCGAGGTCGGCGATCCGCGCGTCGAGGCCGCGGGCCGCGAGGGCCGCCGCCTGCTCGGGCCGACGGACGATCGCGCGGACGGGCGCGCCGGCCGCCACGAGCCGCTCGAATGTCTTGCCGCCGACGTCGCCGGTGACTCCGGTGATCGCGATCACGTCGCTCATGATTCCTCCCAGGTATCAACTAGCTGATACTCGAAGACTACGCCGCTACGCTCGGTCCATGTCCTCGGAGTTCTCCCTGACCCGCGACGACGTCGACGCGATCGCCGCCTGGACGGTCATCCGCGCCGCCCGCGACCTGGCGAGGCGGGTCGGCGACGCGCTCGCGCCGGCCGGGCTCAGCCCGGTCGAGTTCGGCGTGCTGGCGCAGCTCTCGGCGGCCGACGGGCTGACGCAGGCCGACCTCGCCCGCGCCGTCGGCGTCCGCCCGCAGAGCATGACCGCCCTGGTCGCCGGGCTGGCGGAGCGGGGCCTGCTCGACCGGGGCGCCGAGCGCGGCCGCGGCCGTCACTCCCGGATCGCCCTGACCCCGGCGGGGCGCGACCTCCTCGAGGCCGCCTACCCGCTCGTCCGGGCGGGCAACGCCTGGTTCGGCGGCGAGGAGCGCGCGGACGCCGTCGCGACCGCGCTGCGCCCGCTGCTCGGCGGGCAGGCGGGCCGGGGGCACGAGGTCCCCTGAGTGGAGCGGGCGAGGTGGCTCGGCGGCGGGAGGGGCGGCTCCTCCTCCGAGCGCTCGTGCACACCCGGCCCCCTCGCGGGTGCCACCGGTACCCTGGTGCGGTGCCCCTGACCCTCCCTCCGCTGAGCCGCGCCCGCGCGCGCGCCGCCGCGGCGTACCCGACCCGGCAGCTGCTGACCAAGCGCGCCTCGGGCACGAACGGATGGCTCAGCTCGTGGGGGACGAACGCGCACGGCGAGATCGCCGGCTGCCCGCCGCCGCGCGGCTGACCCGCGACCGCCCCTCCTCCGGAGCCCGCGGCCGCGTCCCCGCGCACACCCACCCCTCCGGACGGAACCCCTCATGCCGCACCAGCCCCTGCCCGCCGATCAGGCCCCCCACTCGATCTGGCGGGGACTCCGCCAGACCCTCCAGAAGGACACGGTCGGCGGAGCGTTCCTGCTCACCGCGACCCTCCTCGCCCTGATCGTCGCCAACAGCCCCGCGTCCGCGCTCTACAGCGCGGTCCGCGACTTCCGCTTCGGCCCCGAGGCCCTGCACCTCGAGCTGAGCGTCGGGTCGTGGGCGGCCGACGGCCTGCTCGCGATCTTCTTCTTCGTCGTCGGGCTCGAGCTCAAGGAGGAGTTCGTCGCCGGCAAGCTCCGCGACCCGAAGACGGCGCTCGTGCCGATCGTCGCGGCCGTCGGCGGCGTGGCCGTCCCCGCCCTGATCTTCACCGCGGTGAACCTGCCCCGCGGAGGAGCCGCGCTGGACGGCTGGGCGATCCCCGCCGCCACCGACATCGCCTTCGCCGTCGCGGTGATCGCCGTGGTCGGCCGGTTCCTCCCGCCGGCGCTGCGGACGTTCCTCCTCACGCTCGCCGTGGTGGACGACCTCATCGCGATCACGATCATCGCTGTCTTCTACACCGCCGGCATCGACGTGCTGATGCTCCTGCTCGCGCTGGTGCCGCTGGCGGTCTTCGCGGTCTGCGTGCAGCGCGGCGTGCGCGCCTGGTGGGTGCTGATCCCGCTCGGAGTGGCGACGTGGGCGCTCGTGCACGCCTCGGGCATCCACGCCACGGTCGCGGGCGTGCTGCTCGGCTTCACCGTGCCGGTCGTCGCGACGAAGCGCGCCCGGGTGCAGGTGGGGTCGGATGCGGAGGGGCGCCCGGTCTACGACGGCCTCGCCGCGCACTTCGCCGATCGCTGGAGCGTCCTCTCGACCGCGGTCGCGGTGCCGGTCTTCGCGTTCTTCTCGGCCGGAGTGACGGTCGGCGGAGTCGCGGGCCTGGTCGACTCGTTCCAGGACTCGATCGCCGTGGGCATCATCGCGGGCCTCGTGCTCGGCAAGCCGCTCGGCATCGCCGGGAGCACCTTCCTCCTGACCCGGTTCCGCGGCATCGGCCTGGATCCGTCGCTGCGCTGGGTGGACGTGATCGGCATGGCGTTCGCGGCCGGCATCGGATTCACGGTGTCGCTGCTCGTCGGCGAGCTCTCGTTCGGCGCGGGCAGCGAGTCCGACGACCACGTGAAGGTCGGCGTCCTGGCCGGCTCGTTCCTCGCGGCGGTGATCGGAGGCGCGATCCTCTCGGTCCGCAACCGCCACTACCGCCGCCTGCAGGGCTGACGCCCGGCGGGATCTCGCGGCGCCTGCTGCCCGGGCTGCTCGATCAGCACGCGCCTCCTGCTGGTCGAGCAGCCGTCGCAGGCGGCGCATCGAGATCCCGCGCGGCTCAGCCGTGCAGGCCGTGGACGACCGCGTGGCCGCGGCCGCGGGAGATGAGCAGGCGGTTCACCGGGGTCGTGACGACGAAGGCCAGGGCCAGGGCGCCGGCGAGCGAGCCCCAGAAGAGGCCGGACGAGAGGCCCGCGTCCATCGCTCCGGGGATCGCGAGCACCACCGTGTTGTCGACGACCTCCATCACGGCGATCGAGACGGTGTCGGCCGCCAGCGCGATGCCGACGGCGGCGCGCCACGTCACTCCGGAGCGGAGCACCCCCCGCAGCGTGAGCGCGTAGCCGAACACGAACGCGAGGACGATCGAGAGGGCAACCGTCGCCAGGGCGGGCAGACCCAGGGCGGAGCCGATCACCATGCCGAGGACCTCGCCGATCGCGCAGCCGGTCAGGCAGTGCAGGGTCGCGAGGGCGGCGGCGCGCCAGGTGGTCGGGTGGTGGTGGGCGTGGTCGGTCATGGTGTCTCCCCCGGTTCGGTCCACGGGAGTGCAACATACCCCCGGGGGGTATATTCCCGACCCGGCCGTCGGAGTCTCCTCCGGCTCCGCAGGCCCGCGAGCCGTTCGCCCGGGCGCGCTACCCTCGCCCCGTGCTCCTCCGAGCACCGCCCCTCGACACCAGGAGCCCCGATGGCCGCCCCCACCGTCCTCTTCGTCTGCATCCACAACGCCGGCCGCTCGCAGATGGCCGCCGGCTACCTCCGCGCCCTCTCCGGCGGCGCCGTCGAGGTCCGCTCCGGCGGCTCCGAGCCCGGCGACAGCATCAACCCGATCGCGATCGAGGCGATGGCGGAGGAGGGCATCGACATCTCGCAGGCCGTCCCGCAGCTGATGACCACCGAGCAGGTCCAGGCCTCCGACGTCGTGATCACGATGGGCTGCGGCGACGTCTGCCCCGTCTTCCCCGGCAAGCGCTACGAGGACTGGGACCTCGCCGACCCGAAGGGCCGACCGCTCGAGGAGGTCCGCTCGATCCGCGACGACATCAGGGCCCGCGTGCAGGCGCTCGTCGCGGAGCTGCTGCCCGCCTGAGCCGTTCGATCCCGTCCGGCCGCGTCAGCGTTCGGCGGGAGGCGGGAACGTCCGCCCGACCGGAGGCGAGACCGCCGGGAGCGCCGCGCGCGCCCGGTGCAGGAAGACGGCGGTCATGACGACCCGGGCGCGGGCCGGCGACGAGTCGAGCGGGCCGATCAGCTCCTCGATCCGCGCGAGCCGGTCGTAGAGGGTCTGCCGGCCGATGCCGAGCGCGGCCGCCGTCGCCGTCTTGCTCCCCCACAGCGACGCGAAGGCCTCGAGGGTGGCGAGCAGCTCGCCGCGCTGGGCGCGCAGGGGCCCGAGCACCTCCTCGACGAGGTCGTCCGCCTCCGGATCGTCCTGCAGAGAGCTCGCGAACCGCTCCAGGCGGTACTGGCGCGAGTCGACGACTCCGCCTGCGGGCGCCCACTCGAGCGCGCCGCGCACCTCCGCCAGCTCCCGGGGCACCCGCTCCTGCCCGCCGAGCCCGCTTCCGACGCAGAGCAGAGCGTCCGAGTCGAGGGCGGCGCCGAGGCGCAGGAGCTCCGTCCGGCCCTCCTCCATCGCGGCGGCGGTGGCGAACGGCAGCAGCGCCAGCAGCTCGGAGCCGACCACGCAGAGCACCGGGCCGGGATCCGCTCCCGCGCCCGTCAGGAGGCGGAGCAGAGCGCGGAGCCGCCGGTCGTCGTGACCGGTGTCGGCCCGGACGCCGAGGTAGCGCTCCCGGGATCCGGCGCCGAGGCGGCCGAGGAAGGCGTCGATCTGGAGGTCGGCCGCCGGGTCCGCGCGCTCGACGGATGCGATCGCGAAGAGCTGGGCGGTCAGCCGCTCGGTGACCGACGGCGGGCGGTGCCGGAGCACGGCGATCGCGAGGACGTCCGGCGCCCGGTCGAGCGCGACGGCGACGGCGTGGAGGTCGGCGTCGGCGTGGGCCCGCAGATGCAGGGTGCCCAAAAGGGAATCGCCCGCGTGCAGCACGTTCGAGAACGTCCCGGCCGTCGGCTCCGTGTCGACGCCCGGCCCGGGCGAGGCGCGGGCGATCTCGTCGCCCGTGAGCGAGACGAGCGAGGCGGAGGCGCCCGTCGCGGAGGCGACGACCTGCAGGAGCTCGTCGACACCGGCGTCCCCGGAGGCCGCGTCGGCCAGCAGACCGGACACTCTGTCCGCCAGTCGGATGCTCCGGAACTTCTGCTCGGTGAGGTGGGTGTTGATGCTCTCGCAGACCTGCACGAAGGGGACGCGCCGGGGCAGGGCGAGCACGGGGAGGCCGAGCTCGTCGGCCGCCGCGACGATCGGCGGCGGCACCGCGGGCAGGCGCGGCGAGAGCTCGAGAGCGAGGGCGCCGACTCCCGCATCCACCAGAGACCGCACGTACTCGCGGCACTCCGCCGGGTCCTGGTCGGTCGAGAGGAGCGCGCCCTCCATCAGGAGCAGCTCGCCTCCGAGGAGGAGGGGCGCGATGTCGAGCTGCTCGCTCGTGTGGGCCCAGCGGATCACGGCGCGCTCGGCGGCCGCGTGCCCGGCGGCCACCACCGGGAGCATGGCGGCGAGGCGCGGATCCCGCATCGCGTCCGACAGCAGGTAGGCCATACAGAACGTCCTCTCCCGTCATGGCGAATTTACACGCGGACGCGCCGCCCGAAACGGGTCCGCACGAGAGTGGAGCCTCACCGGGCGCCCCGCCCTCCCCTTCATCCCCCTCCCCGAGAGGATCCGCCATGAGCACCGACACCCTGCACGGCACCGCCGACGCCGAGGACGCGCTGAGTCCCCTGCCCGACTCCCGGCGCACCGCCCGGCTCGACGGGCAGTTCTGGATCTGGGCCGGCGCCAACATCGCCCCCATCAACTGGGTGCTCGGCGCCCTCGGCGTGAACATGGGCCTCGGCCTGGCGGACACCGTCACCGTCCTCGTGCTCGGCAACGTCGTCGGGATGGCGGTGTTCGGCTTCTTCGTCCTCCTCGGGCAGCGGACGGGGGCGACCGGGATGCTCGTGGGACGGGCGATCTTCGGCCGGCGCGGCAACTACGTCCCGGCCGCGATCCAGGCCGTGGTCGTGATCGGCTGGTGCGCCATCAACACCTGGATCGTCCTCGACCTGGTCATCGCGCTCCTCGGCTCCGTCGGCGTCGTCGACCCGGAGCAGGCGAACGTCGGCTGGAAGATCGCGGTGGCGGCGGTGATCATGGCGGTGCAGGTCGCGATCTCCTTCCTCGGCTACCGCGCGATCGCCGCCTTCGAGCGCTGGACCGTGCCGCCGACCCTCCTGGTGCTGGCGATCATGTCGGTCGTCGCCTGGTTCTTCCTCGACATCGACTGGTCCTACGCCGGCCCCGCGGAGGGCGCGCTCACCGGAGGCGACCGCATCGCGGCCATGTCCATCGTGATGACCGCCATCGGCATCGGCTGGGGCCTCACCTGGCTCGCCTACGCCGGCGACTACTCCCGCTTCGTCGGACCCCGCTCCTCGAAGCGGGGGCTCTACCTCGCCAGCGTCCTCGGCCAGTTCATCCCGGTGGTCTGGCTCGGCGTCCTCGGCGCGACCCTCGCGACGAAGAACGGCTCCGTGGATCCCGGGGAGCTGATCGTCGAGAACTTCGGCGCCCTCGCGATCCCCGTGCTGCTCCTGGTGGTGCACGGTCCGATCGCGACCAACGTCCTCAACATCTACTCGTTCGGCATGGCGACCCAGGCCCTCGACATCCGGCTCGGGCGCCGCGCGCTCAGCCTCATCGTCGGCGTGCTGGCCTTCGCGGCCGCGGTGTTCTTCGTCTTCCAGGACGACCTCGCCACCACGCTCGACGCGTGGCTGGTCGGCCTCGTCGGCTGGGTCGCCCCCTGGGGTGCGATCGTGCTGGTGCACTACACCGTGTTCGAGCCGCGCGTCCGCTCCTTCGGGCACCTGTTCGCCCCGGTCGGCTCGCCGCTGCTGCCGGACGTCCGCTGGCGGGCGCTGCTCTCCTTCGCGATCGGCGCGACCCTGACCTGGCTGTTCATGAACGGCTCGGTGCCCGCCCTGCAGGGTCCGGCCGCGACCGCCCTCGGCGGCGTCGACGTCTCGTGGCTCGCGGGCGGAGTCTCGGCCGGCATCGCCTACCTCCTGCTCGGCCGGGACGCTCCCGCCTGGGTCGAGCGCCGGGAGTCGGCCGCGCCGGTCGCCGCGGAGCCCGAGCCCGTCCGCGGCTGAGCCCGAGCCCCTCCGCGGGCCGGCCCCCTCGCGAGCCGGCCCGCCCCGTCCCACCCCGCACCACGAACGGAACCGCCATGCCCCTCTTCCTCTCCGACGCCGCCGTGATCACCATGGACCCGGTCTCGGGCGCCGTCCCGATCACGGCGAGCATCCGCATCGTCGACGAGCTGATCGTCGCGATCGGCCCGGGCCTCGTCCCCGAGCCGGGCGACGAGGTGATCGACGGGCGCGACCGCCTGGTCGTCCCCGGCTTCGTCAACGCCCACACCCACTCGTGGGAGTACCTCTACAAGGGCCGCTACGACAACCTGCCGCTCGAGCTGTGGATGCTGCTGTCGTACCCGATCCTCGGGAACAGCCGCGTCGCTCCGGATCTGGTGCGGCTGCGCTCGTCGCTCTTCGCCCTCGAATCGCTGAAGGCCGGGGTCACGACCCTGGTCGACGACGTGCTCGAGAACCCGGACCAGGACGCGGAGCAGCTCGCCGCGGTCTTCGACGCGTACGACGAGATCGGAGTCCGCGCCAACATCTCGGGCCACGTGATCAGCAGGCCCTTCCACGAGACGATGCCGTTCCTCGAGGAGTACGTGCCCGCGGAGATCCTCGACCAGGCGCGGTCGGCGTCGCGCCCGACGACGGAGGGCTACCTCGCCTTCAGCCGCGAGGCGTTCGCGACCCAGCACGGGAGGGGAGGCGGGCGGCTGCGCTACATGGTCGCCCCGTCCGCTCCTCAGCGCTGCGGGCCCGAGCTGCTCGTCGGGGCGACCGAGCTGGCGCTCGAGCACGGGGCGGAGTGCCACATCCACGTCCTCGAGACGAAGACGCAGCTGGTGACCGGCGAGCTGTCCTACGGCTCGACCCTGGTCGAGTACATGGAGCGGATCGGCGCGCTCTCGCCGAACACGACCTTCGCCCACGGGATCTGGCTCACCGACTCCGACATGGAGCGGATCGCCGCCGCCGGCACGTCCGTCTCGCACAACCCGATCTCGAACCTCAAGCTCGGCTCGGGCATCGCCCCGTGGCGCGCGCTGCACGACGCGGGCGTGAACCTCGGCCTCGGCACCGACGGCTGCTCGAGCAGCGACTCGCCGCGCATGCTCGACGTCGTGAAGGCCGCGGCGCTCCTGCACAAGGTCACGGATCCGGACATCGCCACCTGGCCGACCGTGTCCGAGGTGCTCACCGCCGGCACGATCGGAGGCGCGCGCAGCGCCGTGCTCGACGACGTCACCGGCAGCATCGAGGTCGGCAAGCAGGCCGACCTCGTCGTCTACGACCTCGAGACGCTGAACTTCACCCCGCGCCAGCGGCTCGAGAACCAGCTCGTCTACTCCGAGAACGGCTCGTCGATCGACACCGTGATCGTCGCGGGCCGGATCGTCGTCTCGAAGGGCGTCTCGACCACCGTCGACGAGGCGGCCCTCCGCGCGGATCTCGCCGCGCAGCTGGGGGAGATCGTGGCCTGGCAGGACTCGCTGGACCGCACGAACGGCGTGCTCACCGAGCCGTTCCGGCGGATGTACGAGCGGGCGATGCGGCACGACGCCCCCGTCGACCGCTTCAGCGGCCGTCGGCTGGTCTGAGGGCGGGCCGGCTCCCGGCGGACGCTCGGCCGACTCCCGGCCCGGCACACGGACGGGCGGAGGCGCGGCTCCAGTAGGTTGCGCACATGAGGTGGCGAGCGGGAGCGGTGGCGGTGCTCGTCCTCGCGCTCGCCGGGTGCACCGCGCCGGCCGACCCCGAGCCGACGACCGGGCCCACGACCGCCCCCGTCTCCGGGCCGGTGGTCGGCGGCTACGGCGACCTGCACGTCGCGCCCGACGGGTCGATGATGTTCTGCTACTCCGACCCCGACCCGGGATTCACGGGCGTCTGGCGGGAGTGCCAGGACGGGATCGGCACCGTGGGCGTCGACCCGGCCGCGATCGACGCGACCCTCGGGGAGACGGCGACGGCCGATCCGGGCGGGCATCGCTGGGTCGGCGCGGCGGCCGGGAAGCGCACCACCGAGGACGGCACCGATGTCTACACCGTCTTCCTCGCGGGCACGCGCACGGACGACGCCTTCACCGTGACGGCGGTCGGCGAGGGCTCCTACCGCGTGCCGTCCGAGTACCAGGAGCTGCAGCCGGGAGTGCCGGGCGGGTTCCTGGTCCGGCTCGAGCCGATCGGCTGAGCGGGGGCGCCGGCGCGGGCGGAGGAGCCGAGCGGGGTGCAGCGGCCGGGAGGGGCGGAGTCGGCGGACTCGCGCACCCCCTCCGCCCGACCCTCACAGCGGGCGCGGACGGTACCGCTCGATCAGCGCGTCGAACAGGCCGTTCATCCGCTCGTCGACCACGCGGCGCGACTCGTCGGCGTCGTACCACTCCACGATCTCGCGGGCGCCGTCGCTGAAGCGCACCGAGGGGGAGTACGCCGGGACGAGGCGGCGGATCTTCGCGTTGTCGAACACCATCGAGTGCGCCTTGTCGCCGATGATCCCGGCACCGAGCTCGGGGTCGGCCGCGGCGATCGCGTCGGAGGCGACGTGCACAAGGCGCGGCTCGACTCCGGCCGCCGCGGCGAGGCGGCGGTGGATCTCGTCCCAGGTCGGCGTCTCGTCCCCGGTGATGTGGAACGCCTCGCCGATCGCGGCGGAGGCGCCGAGAAGGCCGACCAGGCCGACAGCGACGTCTTCGGCGTGCGTGAGCGTCCAGAGCGAGGTGCCGTCGCCGAGGACGACCACCTCCTGGCCGCGGCGCATCCGGTCGACGACGGTCCAGCCTCCGTCGACGGGCAGCGCGGTGCGGTCGTAGGTGTGCGAGGGGCGGACGATCGTGACCGGGAAGCCGCTCGCGCGGTACTCGGCCACGAGCAGGTCCTCGCACGCGATCTTGTCGCGGGAGTACTGCCAGTAGGGGTTCCGGAGCGGAGTCGACTCGGTGACCGGGAGGCTGCGCGGCGGCTTCTGGTAGGCCGAGGCCGAGCTGATGAAGACGTACTGGCCCGTGCGGCCGGCGAACAGGTCGATGTCCTGCTGCACGTGCTCGGGCGTGAAGGCGACGAAGTCGATCACGGCGTCGAAGGTCTTGTCGCCGAGAGCGGCGGCGACGGAGTCGCGGTCGCGGCCGTCGGCCTGCACCTCGCGGACGCCCTCGGGCAGCGGGCGGAGCGACGTCCGCCCCCGGTTCAGCACGGTCACGTCGTGGCCGAGCCGCAGCGCCTCGCGGACGCAGGCGGCGCTGATGATGCCCGTCCCGCCGATGAACAGCACGCTGAGCGACATGGATCCTCCTCCGGCGGCGCCCGCGGCGGACGCCTCCCGACCCGATTCCCCCACATCGGGACGCCGCACGCGAGTCCCTTGACCCGGCTATCGCTCGACGGGACGCCGTTGCTCGTCCTCCGGCTCGGGGGCGAGCAGCGCCTCCGGAGCGGCCGCCGCGGTCGGTACGTCGGACGCCGTCCGCTGCTCGAGGGAGCGCCCCCAGGCCGTGCCCGCGAGGATCAGCGCGATGCCGAGGAAGCCGACCGGCGCGATCGGGTCGCGGGCGAGCGCGACTCCGACGACCGCGGCCCACACCGGCTCGGTGCCCAGCAGGAGGCTGACGCGGGAGGGGGAGGTGCGGCGGACCGCCCACGTCTGCACGAGGAAGCCGAAGACGGTGCAGACCAGGACGAGGTAGAGGAACAGGCCGGCGCCCACGGGGTCGAGCCCCGCGACGTACTCGGGGATCGGCACGCCGACGACGAGCGACGCGGCGCTGAAGACGACGGCGCAGGTGCCGAGCTGGACCGTGGTCAGGCGGAGGGAGTCCATCGGCGCCCGGGCCGAGAGGCGGTGCATCGAGGTGACGTGCACGGCCCGTACGACGGCGGCGCCGAGGATCAGCAGGTCGCCGGGGGAGAGCGGGCGGAGGGCGCCGTTGCCTGCGAGCAGCGCGACTCCGACGACCGCGACGAGGCATGCGAGCAGGAAGCGGCCCGGGAGGCGGCGCTTCGAGACGGCGGAGTCGAGGATCGGCGTGATCACGATCGTCAGGCTGATGATGAGGCCCGCGTTGGTGGCGGAGGTGCCGGCGATGCCGTAGGTCTCGAGCGCGAAGATCGTCGCGAGCAGCGCCCCGATGGTCACGCCGACCCGCCACTCCGCCGCGGTGATCCGGTGCCGCCGCGCCGCGACGATCACGGCCAGGCACAGCGCGGCGAGGGTCATCCGCGAGCCGAGCAGCGCCATCACGCTCGAGTCGGTGACGAGCTCCTTCGCCGCGAAGTAGGTCGAGCCCCAGGAGGCGGCAACCACGAGCAGGAGGAGGTCGACCCGGAAGCGGGAGAGGAGAGCGCGCACGGCTCATCGTGGCGGCACGGAGACCCGCAGGACAAGACTGCATCTTCTGCGCCGACGCGTAAGTTGGAACTCATGGAACTCGGACAGCTCAGGGCTCTGCGGGAGCTCGGCGAGCGCGGGAGCATCGCCGCCGTCGCCGCCGCGATGCGGGTGTCCCCCTCCTCCGTCTCGCAGCAGATCAGCGCGCTGCAGCGCCGCACTCCGACGGCCCTGACCTTCCGCGACGGGCGCCGGACCGCGCTGACCCCCGCCGGCCGCGCTCTCGCGGCGGCCGTGGTCGAGGTGGAGGTGGCGCTCGAGCGCGCGGCCCGGGCGGTCGCGGACTTCGAGGAGAAGCCGAGCGGCACGGTCTCGGTCGCCGCGTTCCACAGCGCGGGGCTGGCGATGTTCGGCCCGCTGCTGGAGGCGCTGCGCGCACCGGGTCGGCCGGGCGTCGCGCTCGCCGACTTCGACGTGGCGCAGAGCGCCTTCGCCGGGCTGACCGCGGATCACGACCTGGTCGTCGCGCACCGGCTCGCCGGCAGCGCCGAGTGGCCCGGGACCGTGCGCTCCACGCCCCTCCTCTTCGAGCCGCTCGACCTCGCGCTGCGGCGCGACCATCCGCTCGCCGCGAAGGACGTCGTCCGTCCCGCCGACCTCCGCGACGAGGAGTGGGTCGCGGTGCACGAGGGCTTCCCCCTGGAGCGGGCGATCGACGCCATCGCGGTCCTCGCGGGCGGCGACGCGCGCATCCCGCACCGGATCAACGACTTCCTGGTCGCGGCGGCGGTCGTGTCGGCGGGCGACGGCGTCGCGCTGCTGCCGCGGTACACGACCGACCTGCGGCGCACGCCGGAGGTGGTGCTGCGGCCGCTCGGGATCCCGGGGCTCGGCCGCCACATCGACTGCCTCGCCCGGCCCGAGACGCTGGAGCGCTCGGCCGTGCGGGTCGTGCTCGAGCAGCTGACCGAGATCGCCGCGGGGCTCGCCGCCGCGCCGTAGCATCGTGCCGTGCACCGCCTGATCGAGACCACGGCCGGAGACCCGGCCGCCACGGACCTCTTCGCCCTGCAGGAGGCCGACCTCCTCGCTCGCTACGGCGGTGACGACACCGGTCCGCGCCCTCCCGCCGACGCTCCGACCCTGCTGCTCGAGGTCGACGGCGGGCTCGTCGGCTGCGTGGCGCTCGCGGTCGAGGACGGCATCGGCGAGATCAAGCGGATGTTCGTGGTGAGCGCCGCGCGGGGCCGCGGGCTCAGCCGCGTGCTGCTCGCCGGCGTCGAGCGGCTGGCGGCCCGCGAGGGCGTGGAGCTGCTCCGACTGGTCACCGGCACGGAGCAGCCGGAGGCGATGGCGCTCTATGCGAGCGCCGGCTACGACCCGATCGCGGGCTACGGCTACTGGGGCGACGAGCCGAGCGCCCGCTGCTACGCGAAGCGGCTCGACCGCGAGGCGCTGCTCGCCGACGCGGGCTGACGCCGGGCTGGCGCCGGGCTGGCGCTGGGCTGATGCCGGGCTGGCCGTTCGGCCGTCGGGGCGTGACGCCGGGCTGACGCCAGGCTGCCCGTTCGGCCGTCGCGGGCCGGCGCCGGACTGACGTCGGGTTCTGCGCTCGGCCGTCGCGGGCTCTCCGGGCCGCTCGGTCCGGGGTGCTCGCGAGTCGGGCCGCCCGCTCGGAGGGTCCGTATCGGCGAGTCCGACGGGGCATCTGCGACGTCGTCCACGACTGGTCGGCGCTGCGGAGAAGTCGCTGAGGATGAGGCGCGGGGGGCGCGGCGCGCCGCCTCAGGGCAGGTTCGCGCCAGAGCGGCCTCGAGCGGCGTGCCCCGTCGCGGAGCAGGCGACTCTGTCGGAGCGGCACGGGCATCCTCCCGCGCCTCTCACCCGACTCTGCCCCCGATACCCAGGGGTGCACGATGACAGAAGGACTCCGATGCAGAACGAAGACACCAGCACGCCGACCGGCGCCCCCGATCGTCTGACCCAGCGCCGAACCGTGGTGAAGGGCGCCGCATGGGCGATTCCTGTTGTGGCCGCCTCGATCGCCGCTCCGATGGCGTCGGCCTCGACCGCCCCCCAGTGCGCCCTGCAGGACGCGCAGCGCATCGACGCCACCTCGACCACCGCGCTCGCGGCCCGGACGATCCCCGTGCCCGCGGGAACCCAGTGGGTCCGCTTCACGGCGGTCGGCGGAGACGGCGGCGGCGTCCGCACCGGGTCGGACGTCACCAGCGCCGGTGCGCGGGTGACGGGCACCATCCCCGTCGACGCGCTCGGCGGAGCGTCCGAGATCGTCATCACCGCGGGCTCGGGCGGCAGCAACCAGGCCGGCGGCCGGGGGCTCGGCAACGGCGGGGCTCCGGGCACTCCGGGCTACATCGGCTCCGGAGGAGGGGGCGGGGCCAGCGGGATCACCGCCGCGGGCTCCCTGCTCGTCATCGCGGGCGGCGGCGGCGGTAGCGCAGCCGGCTTCACCTCGAACGACTTCACCCGGTCCGCCCGCGTCGGGCCGAACGCGGGGTCCGGCGGTCCCGTCGGCGGCTCCGGCTACGACAGCGCCGTCTCGCGCGCGGACAGCAGCACCGGCTCCACGGAGCAGGCCCCGAGCACCGGCGGAAGCCAGACCGGGCCGGGGCAGCCCGGTGTGACGACGGTCAACGTGACCGAGACGGTTCTCGGCAGCCCGGGCTCCGGGCGCGACGGCGGTGCCGGCGCAGCGAGGACGAACGCGAGCCGCCAGGTGACCTACGCGTCCGGTGGTGGCGGCGGCGGCTACTTCGGCGGTGCCGGCGGCGGCACCTCCCTGTGGGTGCGGGGTGGCGGCTCCTACGCGGCCAACGCGTCGACGGGCGCAGGAGGCAGCAGCTTCGCCGCGTCCGGCGTGACCGTCGAGAACTCCGACGTCGACACCCGTTCGCAGACGATGGGCTACGTGGAGGTCGCCTTCTTCGTCTGCGAGTAGCGCCTGCCCGAAGGCCAGGTGAGCCTCCGTGGTCGCCCGCTCCGGCGTGCGACCACGGAGGCTCGTCGTCGTCACCGTCCGCTCCACGTCGTCCCCGTCCTCCTGATGTCTCAGCACCATATCAGTATGGGACAGGAGGCGCCAGCCCTCACTCCTCCTGCGGTTCCGCGCTGTCGTGCTGCAGGCGCACCAGGACGCGGCGGAGGTGCATCGCCGCGAGGACGCCGGGCCCGAGGGTCCGGGAGGTCGCGGCGGTCCGCTCGTCGACGACCTGCACGAGGTGCCGGATCGCGCGGGCCGCGCCTCCGATCGCCCAGTGCGCGGCGGGGGAGCCGGCGTCGTCGCGGTCGATCGCGTCGGCGACCGCCCGGCAGGCCTCGCTCAGCGGCGGGCCGAGCGCCGGATCGAACGGGAGCGCGCCCGGCCGCTCCCAGATGGTGTCCGCGAGGGCGCCGCTCAGATCGCGGACGTGGAAGAGGATCGCGTCGAGCGTCTCGAGGCGGAGGTGGTCGGGTCGGGAGTCGCGCCGGTGCAGCAGCGCGCGCGGGTTGCCCTTGCGGCTCTCGTCCGCGTCCGCGAGGGCCGCGCGGACCTCCTCCGCCGTCCGGGCCAGCTCCTCGCCGTTGCGCGCCCAGGCCTCGTGCTCGGGCGGCCACGTCTCCTCGAGCGCGGCGGCCAGCTGGCGCAGGTGCTCCGCGAGCTCGCGCTGGAACGCGTCGACCCGGGCGGACGCCGCCTCGACGGTGAGCCCGGGGGCGACGACCACGTTCACCAGCAGCCCCACCACCACGCCCACCGCCATCTGCACGAGGTAGCCGAGGGAGTAGTCCTCGGCGTCGGCCCCGCCGATGATGAGCACGAAGAGGGCCGCCATCGGCACGTACTCGCGGCCCGCGCCGAACCACCCCGTCCCCGAGAGGACCACGCCGATCCCGACGACGAGCGGGATCGTCCACCAGGTCGGGCCGACGGTGGCCACCACGAGGGCGGCGAGCCCGATCCCCGCCGCCAGGCCGAGCAGGGTCTGCAGTCCGGTGCGGACCGAGCCCATCAGGGTCGGGTACATGCTGACCAGGGCGCCGAGCGGCGCGTAGTACGGGTACTGCTCCGCGACTCCGGGAGCGAGCGGCGCGACGGCCCAGGCGATGCCGACCGCCAGCGCCGTCTTGAGAGCGAGCATGAGGCGCGAGCCGGTGACCGCCTCCCGCCAGGCGAGGGCGGCGCGGGACGTCCGGGTGCGGGGCATCCCGGCACCCTAGGCGAGGGGCGCGGACCGTCTCTCCCCTCTTGACAGCGGCGGCTGAGGCGCGAGCGGCGGTGGAAGAAAGAGGACGGCGGCTCGGGACGGCGGTGCTGATCACGACTCACGACGAACGTCCGATCCGGCCCACGTCGCCTGCGCCGTTCCACGGGGCGCCGCGGATCCTTCCTCCGTGACGAGAGCGACCGCGCGGACCGCAGGCGCCGTGAAGTGATGCCACCCCCGCTCACGGGGGCCGTTGAGTTTGCGCAGACGCCCTGTTACCGTGAACAAACCGTGCAGCTGGCGGCGTCGGAGGCCTCGAGGTGGAGGTCGCGCCGGATCCTGCGAGTCACGGCGAGTTCTTCTCCGAGGTCCACCGGGCCTCTCCCCTTGGCGCCCTCCGGCGCCTCTCCGCAGCCCCCCCAGCCCCCGGGGGCGCGCCGCTCACGGTGCGCCTCCGGGCCCCACGCCGCCCCTTGACGATGGAGTCACGATGACGACCGCATCGACGCCCGTCGACGCCGAGCTCCCCCTATCCGCGGGGCTCCGGCGCCACCACACGGCCGGGCTGCTGATCCTCCTCGCCGCGGTGGCTCCGCTGCCCTACACCGCCGCCTCCCCGGCCGTCGCCCTCGGCGAGCCGACCTCCACCGACCCGATCGCGCCGGACACCGCCGACCCCGCGATCGAGTTCCACGACGGCGACTGCTCCATGGTCGCGACAGCCCGGGCAACCCCGTCGTGATGCGGAGGGCGCCCACCCTCGCGGCACTCGGCACCACCGCCCCGACCACCGGGTACACCGACACGGACCCCGGCGGCTGATCCCTCGTGCCGGTCGAGCGGCTGCCCC
The DNA here is from genome assembly GCF_002931865.1 of Rathayibacter sp. AY1C7. Lineage (NCBI taxonomy): Bacteria > Bacillati > Actinomycetota > Actinomycetes > Micrococcales > Microbacteriaceae > Rathayibacter > Rathayibacter sp. AY1C7. The sequence goes on from NZ_PSWB01000012.1 coordinate 83,642, forward strand.
TCCCTGCCTGTCGAGCAGCCGCCCAGCGGCGTATCGAGCCCCTCGTGCTCCGCACACAGGTTCCGACACGCCCCTGACGGCGCTGCTCGACCGAGCAGGGCTCGGCACCCCGAGATCCTCTCCCCCTCCCCGAACCGCACCACTCCACCGAAGGAGCACCATGCCCCCCACCACCACACCCGCGCGGCGAGCGCCGCTGCGCGCAGCGCTCGCCGCGCTCGGCCTCGGAGCAGTGCTGCTCTCGGGCCTCGTCGCCCCGGCTCCGGCCGCGCAGGCGGCCGATGCCGTGATCCCGCAGCAGGGCCTCCTCGCCGACTACCGGTTCACGCAGACCACCGGCAGCACGGTCCCGAACACCGTGAGCGGAGGCGTGGGAGCCGCCACCGTCCGCAACGCGACCGACGCGCTCTGGACCGGCACGTCGCTCCGCCTCACCGGCGGCCCCAAGAGCAGCACCACCGCCCCCTGGGTGCAGCTGCCCGCGAACCTGCTGACCGGTCGCTCGTCGGCCACCGTCACGATCGAGACCCGCGCCGACGCGTCGATGCTCTCGAACTTCCACTTCCTGTGGAACATCGGCAGCGACAGCACGAACCAGTACTGGTTCGCGTCCGTCCGCGACCGGGTGCGCACCGCGATCACGACCAGCGGAGGGAACGGCGAGAACAACGCCCGCAGCGCCTCCGCCCTGACCGCCGACCGCTGGTACAGCCTCACCTCGGTGATCGACGGCAGCGCCGGCACGATCTCGTTCTTCGTCGACGGCGTCCAGGTCGCCTCGGCGCCCACCGCTCTGCGCCCCTCGTCGGTGGCGGACCAGTCGCTGAACACGATCGGCCGAGCACCGTACCCCGACCCGTTCTACACGGGCGAGGTCTCGGCGTTCCGCGTCTACGACCGCGCGCTCACCGGGGCGGAGGTGGTGGCCGTGTCGAGCGTCGACGCGAAGCCTCACGCCTCCACGTTCTCCCCGATCGCCGCCGCCGTGCTGGCCGGGGTCGCCCCGCTCACCGTCGACGACTCGACCACGAACCTGCCCGACTACGGGGGAGCGGTGACCTGGTCCTCCAGCGACCCGACCCTGCGCGTCTCGGCCGACGGCCGCACCCTCAGCGCCGACCGCCCCGCCGTGGGCCAGGCCGCGCGCGCCTCGACGCTCACCGCGACGGCGTCGATCCGCGGAATCGTGCAGACCCGCTCGATCGCCGTGACGGTCGAGCCGCAGGTCGGCGTCGACACCCCCTACGGCTACATGATGGTCCACTTCGTCGAGGACTCCCAGGGCTACGCCGAGAAGATCTACCTCGACGTCTCCCGCGGCGACGACCCGGAGAAGTGGGACCCGCTCAACGGCGCGAAGCCGATCCTGGCCTCCGACCTCGGCACCACCGGTGTCCGCGACCCGTACCTGACCTACAACCCCGACACGAAGAAGTACTACATCATCGCCACGGACCTCCGCGTCTTCGGCGGCGACCGGGGCCCCAGCACCTGCGACACCTGGTGCTACTGGACCACCAAGGGCAGCACGAAGATGAACGTCTGGGAGTCGAGCGACCTCGTGTCGTGGAGCGACGTCCGCCAGTTCGACGTGGCGCTCGACGCCGCGGGGACGAAGAAGCTCGAGGCCGGCATGATGTGGGCTCCCGAGGCCACGTGGGTGCCGGACTACGCGGGACCCGGCAAGGGCGCGTTCGTCGTCTACTGGTCCTCGACGGTCTACCCGACCGCGGCGCACACGCCGGGCACCGGATCCTCCCGCGTGCTCTGGGGAGCGACCACGGACTTCACGCAGGCCACCTACTCGTACGGCGGCACCTTCATCGACACCGGGGCCGACACGATCGACACCACGCTGATCCAGGACTCCGGCACGACCTACCGGATCTCGAAGGACAACGGCACCGGCAAGGGCATCTACATGGAGTCGACCACCTCGGCGACCTGGTGGCTGCCGACGACCTCGTGGACGCAGATCCAGTCGCGCATCGGCGCGGTGTGGTCCGGCGGCAACCCCGGCGGGGTCGAGGGCCCCGCGGTGTTCAAGGACCACGGCGAGGACACCTGGTACCTGTACGTCGACGTGATCCCCGCGACCGGCTACAAGCCGATGGTGACGAACGACCTCGACACGGGCTGGACCCAGCTCACCGACCCGGGCTTCTCGCTCGCCTCGTCGACCAAGCACGGCGGCATCGTCTCGCTGACCGCGGGGCAGTACGCCGAGGTCCGCTCGGCCGACGCCGCCTCCGCGGTCCGCTCGGACCTCGGCGAGGTGACGGTCGCCTCCGGCACCGACGCCGCGGCGGCTCTGCCCGCCCGCGCCGACGTCGTGCTCGCCTACAACCGGGGCACCGCCTCGCAGCCGGTCACCTGGAACACCTCCGCGGTGGCGACGGCGCCCGGCCGCTACTCCGTCACCGGAGTCGTCCGCACGATCGGTGCGAACGACAACCAGTGGGTGGGCGCGAACGGATCGACGGCCTACAACGCCGCCGACCGTCGGCTCTCGAGCTCCACGGCCGTCACGGTCACCGCGACCGTGGTGGTGACGGCACCGACCTCGACGCTCACCGCGTCCACCCGCTGCGTCGCGGGCAAGGTCGTCCTCACCGGAGTGGTGAAGAACACGGGCACGACGCCCCTCTCGGTCGTCATCCGCTCGCCGTTCGGCGCCTCGCAGACGCTGACCGCCGCCCCCGGCGCCAGCGCCTCGGCCGCCTTCACCACCCGTCAGGCCTCGGTCCCGGCCGCCTCGCTCACCGCGGGCGCCCTGACCGCGGCCTACCCGGCGCGCACCTGCTGACGCACGCGCGCCGCTGACGCCGAGACGGCCCGCCCCCGCCGAGACACCGCCCCACTGCGGTGCCTCGGCCGGGAGCGGGCCGTCTCGGCGTCGAGCGCCTCGGAGCTCCGCGGCGGCCGCCCCACATCCCGGCACGGCAGGCTGTACGGATGAGCGCGCCTGGAACCACCGACCCCCTCGACCACGTCCGCGTGCGCGGCGCCCGCGAGAACAACCTCCGGAGCATCGACGTCGATGTGCCGCGCGACGCCCTCGTCGCCTTCACGGGGGTCTCCGGATCGGGCAAGAGCTCGCTCGCCTTCGGCACGCTCTACGCGGAGGCGCAGCGCCGCTACTTCGAGTCGGTCGCCCCCTACGCGCGGCGGCTGATCGACCAGGTCGGCGTGCCGGACGTCGACTCGATCGAGGGCCTGCCGCCGGCCGTCGCCCTCCCACAGCGGCGCTCCGGAGGCTCGGCCCGCTCCACGGTCGGCAGTGCGACGACGCTCTCGAGCGTGGTGCGGATGGTGTTCTCGCGCATCGGCGCCTACCCCGAGGGCGCGCCGATGCTGCTCGCGGAGGACTTCTCGGCCAACACCGTGCAGGGCGCGTGCCCCAGCTGCCACGGCATCGGCCGGGTCTACGACGTCCCCGACGAGCTGATGGTGCCGGACGACTCCCTCTCGATCCGCGACGGGGCGCTCGCCGCCTGGCCGACCGCCTGGCACGGCAAGCAACTGCGCGACAGCCTGATCTCGCTCGGACACGACATCGACGCTCCGTGGCGCGACCTGCCCGCGGAGGACCGCGACTGGATCCTGCACACTCCTGACTCCCCGCAGGTTCCCGTGTGGACCGACCGCTCTCCCGCGGAGGTGCGCGCGTCCGTGGCCGCCGGGGACGAGCCGCGCTACATGAGCACGTTCCTCGGGGTGCGCCGCTACGTGCTCGACACCTTCGCCGGCTCGAAGAGCGCCCGGATGCGCGAGCGCGCGGCCTCGTTCGTCGTCAGCGTCGCCTGCCCGGTGTGCGGCGGCCGGAGGCTGAAGCCCGACGCGCTCGCGGTCACCTTCGAGGGGCTCGACATCACCGAGCTGTCGGCGCTCCCGCTCGAGGAGCTGGTCGTCGTCGCGCGGCGCGTGCTGGAGCCCGGCTGGACCCCGGCCGACGGCGCTCCGCAGACCCGCCTGGCCGCGCAGCGGCTGGTCGAGGACCTCGTCGCCCGCCTCGCGCCGATCGTCGACCTGGGCCTCGGCCACCTCTCGCTCGACCGCTCCACGCCGACGCTCTCCTCGGGGGAGCTCCAGCGGATGCGCCTCGCGACGCAGGTGCTCTCGCGCCTCTTCGGCGTCGTCTTCGTGCTCGACGAGCCGTCTACGGGCCTGCACCCCGCCGACACGGAGGCGCTGCTCGGCATCCTGCGGACCCTGCGCGCGACCGGCAACACCGTCTTCTTCGTCGAGCACTCCCTCGACGTCATCCGCGAGGCCGACTGGATCGTCGACATCGGCCCGGGCGCGGGGTCGGGGGGCGGCACCGTCGTCTACTCCGGCCCGCTCGACGGCCTGCCGGGCGCCCGCGGCTCCGTCACCCGCCGCTACCTCTTCCCCGAGGGCGACCCGGCGCCGCTGCGCTCCCGCCGCACCGCGGAGCAGTGGATCGAGCTCGCCGGAGTCTCGCGGCACACCCTCGACGACCTCTCCGTCGCGTTCCCGGTCGGGGTGCTCACCGCGGTCACCGGTGTCTCCGGATCGGGCAAGTCGACGCTCGTGAACCAGGCGCTGCCCGATCTGCTGCGCGCCTCGCTCCGCGCCGACGTCGCCGAGGACGCGCCGGCCGAGGAGGGCGGGGAGGCGGACCCGCTGCTCGACGCGGCCGCGGCGGCGACCCGCGGCACCGCCTCCGGGCCCGCGGACCGCCTGCGCCGGGTGGTGCAGGTGACTCAGACCCCGATCGGCCGGACCTCGCGCTCGAACGTCGCGACGTACACGGGCCTGTTCGACCGGGTGCGGACGCTCTTCGCGGCCACCCCGGAGGCGAAGCGCCGCCGCTTCTCGGCGAGCCGCTTCTCCTTCAACCTGCCCAGCGGGCGCTGCCCCGTCTGCAAGGGCGAGGGCTCCGTGGAGGTGGAGCTGCTGTTCCTCCCGACCGTCGAGGCGCCCTGCACGGCGTGCGGCGGCACCCGGTACAACGACGAGACCCTCGAGGTCACCCTCGGCGGCCGGACGATCGCCGACGTCCTCGCGCTGAGCGTCGCCGACGCGCGCGAGGCCTTCGCCGAGGACCGCGAGGTCGCCCGCCACCTCGACGCTCTGGTGGACGTGGGGCTCGGCTACGTCTCGCTCGGCCAGCCGGCGCCCGAGCTGTCCGGGGGAGAGGCGCAGCGGGTGAAGCTCGCCTCGGAGCTGCGTCGCGCCCAGCGCGGGGACACGCTCTACCTGCTCGACGAGCCGACGTCGGGCCTGCACCCCGCCGACGCCGACCGCCTGCTCGAGCACCTGCAGCACCTCGTCGACGCGGGCAACACGGTGATCGTCGTCGAGCACGACATGCGCGTCGTCGCCGACGCGGACTGGGTCGTGGACCTCGGCCCGGGGGCGGGCCGGGCCGGCGGCTCGGTGGTCGCGACGGGCACTCCGGAGGAGGTCGCCGAGGCCGCGGGCAGCCGCACCGCTCCGTACCTCCGGGCGGCTCTGGACCGGCGCCGCTGAGCGCTCGAGGACCCTGTCAGTCCTCTCACCGAAACCTCACCGAAAACTATTGTTAACGGTAACATTCGAGGCGGCCCGCCCCCCTGGGCCGGATTTCTCAACGACGAGAGGCCTCACGAATGAGACGACGACTCCCCCTGGCCACCGTGGCGGTGATGGCGCTGACGGCGGGTCTCCTGTCGGTCGGCCCCACGGCCCAGGCCGCCCCCACCACCTCGCTCGACGCCGCGAAGGTGCTCGAGCTCCCGTTCGACGGGTCGCTCGCCGACACCAGCGGTCGTGGTACCGCCCTCGGGATGCAGAAGGGCACCGCCTCCTACGGCACCGGCCTGAACGGCCGGGCGTTCGAGTTCACCGGATCGAACGCGATCTCGCTCGGCACTGCGGCGGCGCTGCAGCCCGCCGACCTCACCGTCTCGTTCTGGTACAAGCCGACCAGCGCGATGACCGGTGAGCAGGTCTTCACCTGGAACAAGACCACCTACAACTCCGACGGCTGGTACCTCACCTCCGAGGGCGACGGCACTCCGCTCGCCCTCTCGATCGGCCCGTCCGGCGGTCAGCCGTACAAGGTCGCCGTCGAGACCGCCCGCTCCGGCTTCTTCCCCGCGGGGGAGTGGACGCACGTGGTCGCCACGTACGACAAGAGCACCAAGGCCGTCGCCTTCTACCGCAACGGGGTGAAGCAGACCGCCGTCGTCAAGACCGCGCCGTCCTCCTCCGCATCCGGCGTCCTCGGCTCCGAGAGCACCTCGACGAAGACCCTCGGCTTCAACGGCCCCCAGTACAACGGCGCGCACCTGCGCGGCCTGCTCGACGACTACGCGCTCTACAACGGCGTCGCGACCACCACCGACGTCGTCGCCCTGACGAAGGCCGGCAACCCCTCCTTCGACCCCGCGAGCATCGCCCGGGCCGACCTCGAGCTGGTCGCCCCGCCCGCGAGCACCAGCACCGGCTTCACCCTGCCCACCGTCGGCGCGAAGGGGTCCGCCCTCAGCTGGACCTCCTCCGACCCGGCGACCGTCGCGATCAGCGGAGGCACGGCCGCGGTCACGCCGCCCACCGGCTCCGCGACGCAGGTCGTCCTCACCGGCTCCGCCACCTACGGGGGCAGCACCGCGGTCACGAAGACCTACACTCTCCAGGTGCAGCCCCGGGGAGTGAAGACGTCGAACTACCTTCTGGAGGCCGGCCTGTCCGACGTCTCCGTGCAGGACCCCTACCTCGAGAACGGGGAGCAGCAGACCGTCGAGTACCTGCTGAGCCTCGACCCCGAGATGTTCCTCTACTCCTTCTACCGCGAGGCCGGGCTCACGCCGACCACCAGCGGCGGATACGGGGGTTGGGAGCGCGAGAACGGCACCCGGTTCCAGGGCCACTTCTTCGGCCACTACCTCTCGGCGCTCTCGCAGGCCTACGCGACCGAGGAAGACGCGGCCACCAAGGCGGCACTGCTCGCGAAGCTCACCGCTTCCGTCGACGGTCTGAAGAAGGTCCAGGACGCCTACGCGCTCAAGGACCCCGCGAACGCCGGCTACGTCTCGCCGTTCCCGACCCGCTACCTCCCCTCGGGCGGCGACGGCCTGCTCGTCCCCTTCTACAACCTGCACAAGGTGCTCGCAGGCCTCCTCGACGCCCACGACCAGGCGCCCGACGCCGTCTCGCAGAAGGCGCTCACCGTCGCCGGCGGCTTCGGCAGCTGGATCACCGCCTGGGCGGGCCGCCAGGCCAACCCCGGGCAGCTCCTGAACACGGAGTACGGCGGAATGAACGAGGCGCTCTACCGCCTGTACGAGACCACGCACGACCCGGCGCACAAGCGCGCGGCCGAGTACTTCGACGAGACCGCGCTGTTCCAGAAGCTCGCGAACAACGAGGACGTCCTCAACGGGCTGCACGCGAACACGACCGTCCCGAAGCTGATCGGCGCGCTGAAGCGCTACCGCGTCTTCACCGACGACCCGGCGCTCTACGCCACGCTCACCGCCGCGGAGAAGTCGGATCTCGACATGTACCGCCGTGCCGCCGAGAACTTCTGGCGCATGGTCGACGAGACCCACACCTACGCCAACGGCGGCAACAGCCAGTCCGAGCACTTCCACGCACCCGGCACCCTGTACGAGTACGCCACGAACGGCCAGACCACCGGCTACGGCGAGAACTCGACCTCCGAGGGCTGCAACATCTACAACATGCTCAAGCTCACCCGGGCGCTGTTCCAGGTGACCGAGGACGTGAAGTACGCCGACTTCTACGAGGAGACGTTCATCAACGGCGTCCTCTCGGTGCAGAACCCGGACACCGGCATGGTGACCTACTTCCAGCCGCAGACCGCGGGCTACGCCAAGGTCTTCGGGCACGAGCTCGACGAGTTCTGGTGCGACCACGGCTCGGGTATCGAGAGCTTCACCAAGCTCGGCGACTCGATCTACTTCGAGAAGCCGAAGACCGTCTTCGTGAACCAGTTCCGCTCCTCGGTCCTCCGCTCCTCCGCGAACAACCTCCGGCTGACCCAGACGGCGGACATCCCGAGCACGGACACGGCGACCCTGAGGGTCGAAGCGCTGGCCGGAGGAGCCGTGGCCGCGGACACGACCCTCAAGCTGCGCGTGCCGTCCTGGATCGACGGAGCGCCGACGCTCACCGTGAACGGTGCCGTCCGTGCCGTCACGGCCCAGGCCGGATACGTCTCGGTCGCCGTCGCCGCCGGTGACGTGCTGACCTGGAAGCTGCCCGCCGCGGTCAGCGCGGTCGCGGACACGGAGAACCCCGACTGGACCGCGTTCCGCTACGGACCGGTGCTGCTGGCGACCGAGCTCAACCGCTCGAACGTCGAGGCGTCCTATGTCGCCGGCGTCCTGGTGCGCATGGGCATGGCCGACAAGTCCGTGAACTCGAACGTCGTCGTCGCGGACTCCGCGGCCTGGAAGTCCGCGGTCCGCGGCAACCTGGTCCGCCTGCCCGACGGCGCGGACGGCAACGGCCGCACGACGATGCGCTTCGGCATGAAGAACGTCGACGCCGCGTCCGCCGCCCGGGTGTTCACTCCGTACTACAGCCTCTACAACGCCCGCTACGCGACCTACATGACCCTGATCGAGCCCGACTCGGCCGCGGCCCAGGAGCTGATCCGGACGCAGAAGGAGCAGCTGCGCGTCGACGAGACGACGATCGACTCCCTCACCTCCTTCGACAACAACAACAGCGAGGCCGACAAGAACTACAAGACCGCGCGGTCCTCGGTGGGGACCTGGCGCGGCGAGGGGTACCGCGACGGCGAGCGCTCGGCGGAGGCGTACTTCCAGTACGACATGATCGTCGACCCGGCTCTGCCGGCGAACTACCTCGGGGTCCGCTACTACGGCGGCGACGCGGGACGCACCTTCGACGTCTACCTCAACGACGTGAAGCTCAAGACCGAGGTGGTCTCGGGAGCGGCCGGAGCGACGAGCTGGTACGTCCAGTACGACCGGATCCCGGCGTCGATCCTCAGCGGTCTCGCCGCGAAGGACAGCTACAAGCGCGACCAGAGCGGGAAGTACGTGCTCGACGCGAAGGGGCAGAAGATCCCCGTCGTCACGGTGCGCTTCCAGGGCACCGGATCCAGCTACGTCGGCGGTGTCTTCGGGGTCTACACGACCGAGTCGACCACCTACGCTGCGGACCCGGAGCTGACGAAGCTCTCCTCCGACGTCGGGACGCTCTCGCCGGCTCTCGCCGCCGGGGTCAGGGACCACACGCTCACGGTGCCGGCCGGCACGACGAGCGTCTCGCTCGACCTGGACCCGGCCGTGCCCAGCGGCCTGGTGAAGGTCGACGGCGTGCTGATCGACGACACCGTCCGCCGCACCGTGCCGCTCGCGGCCTCGGGGACGACGAGCGTGGTCATCGAGTCGTCGGCGCAGGACCACACGACGACAGCGACCTACCGCCTCTCCATCGTCCGCGCCTCCGCGGCGACGGTACCGACGACCGTGGCGGCCACCAGCCGCTGCGTGGCGGGCAAGGTCGTGGTGACGGTCACCGCTCGGAACGATGCGAAGGTCCCGGCGGGGATCACCCTCGGCTCCGCCTGGGGCTCGAAGGCGTTCACCGGGATCGCTCCCGGGTCGAGCGCCTCGCACGCCTTCACCACCCGCGCCGCCTCGGTGGCCGCGGGCTCGGCGACGGTGACCGCGACGGCGACCGTGGACGGAGCATCGGTGACCACCACGAAGCAGGCCGCGTACTCCGCTCTCACCTGCAAGTGACGTGACGACGACGGCCGCCGGGGATCGCCCCCGGCGGCCGTCGTCGTCAGTCGGAGGTGCGGTAGAGGCCCTGGAGCAGCCCGATGACGTCGCCCAGGAGGGGCGGCGGGTCGCTCCGGATCCACGCGGCGTGCACGGGGACCGGCGGGGCGTCGCGGACGACCCGGTAGGCGAGGCCCTGCCGCCGGTACTGGCTCACCGTCGATTCCGCGGTCACTCCGCGGGCGGAGCCGCTGCTGATCACCGTGAGCCAGTCGTCGACGTCGGTCGTCGGGACGGTGATCCGCGGCCGGTCGTGCTCGGGCCAGAGGTCGAGCCGGGTGCTCCCGGTCCGGTCGTCGAGCGCGAGCGGAGCGGTCGCCACCTGGGCGAGCGTGACCGTGCGCTTCGCGGCGAGCGGGTCGTCGACGGACAGGGCGCAGTAGCGCTTCTCGGTGCCGATCAGAGCCGACTCGACGTCCGCAGCCGGAGATCCGCGCCGGAGGATCGCGAGGTCGCTGAGGCCCTCCGCGAGCCCCGCGGTGGGGGTGTTGGAGCGGATCAGCCGCAGCTCGTGGCGGGGGAGCGCCGCGGCCCAGCGGCGCTGGAACTCCTGGGTGTGCTCGCCGAGAGCCGACCAGGCGTAGCCGATCCGGATCGTGTCCGTCCCGGCCGCCGCCTCCTCGCGCAGATCGTCGACGACGGCCAGGACGCGGCGGGCGTGCCGCAGCACCCGCTCGCCCGCCGGCGCGAGCTCGACGCTGCGGGTCGTCCGGTGGAGGAGCCTTCGTCCGAGGACGGACTCGAGCGCCGCGACGTTGCGGGAGACCGCCGTCTGGGAGATGCCGAGGTCGATCCCCGCGTCGGTGAAGGTCCCGGCGTCCACGACGCCGACGAACGACCGGAGGTGGCGCAGTTCCAGATCCATGACCGCAGCCTATTCATGCGGTTCCCGCATCGATCGGACCGGTGATGCATTGTGAGCCGGGGCCGGACGGCTCGCAGACTTCCGGCATGACGAAGCAGCTCCCCGGCGACGGACGGACCGTCGGCGTCGCGACCGCCCTCGCGAGCGCCCTCTCGAACCAGCTCGGGGCGGCCTCCGGGACTCTGGCCTTCCCGGTCCTGGGATCCGTCGGAGTGGTCGCCGTCCGGCAGATCGTCGCCGCGCTGATCCTCCTCCCGGTCGTGCGGCCGCGGATCCGCGACCTGACCCGCGCGCAGTGGTGGCCCGTCCTGCTCCTCGCCGTGGTGTTCGGAGCGATGAACCTCACGCTCTACGCGGCCATCGACCGCATCGGGCTAGGGCTGGCGGTGACCCTGGAGTTCTGCGGGCCGCTGGCGGTCGCGCTCCTCGGCTCCCGGAGCAGGACCAGCGCGCTCTGCGCCCTCGTCGCCGGAGCGGGCGTCCTCGCGATCGCCGGGCCGAGGCCCTCGTCCGACCAGCTGGGGATCGCGCTCGGTCTCGCGGCCGCGTGCTGCTGGGCCGCGTACATCCTGCTCAACCGGATCATCGGACTCCGGCTGCCCGGAGCGCAGGGGACCGCCACGGCGACCGGGATCTCCGCCGCCGTCTTCCTGCCCGTCGCCGTCTGGACGCTCGTCTCGACGCGCCCCGACGCGGGCACCGTGCTCCTGGCGGTCGGCGCCGGCGTCCTGGCGACGGCCGTCCCGTTCGTGGCCGACGTGATCGCGCTCCGGAGGCTCCCGGCGAGCGTGTTCGGGACGCTCATGAGCGCCAACCCCGTCCTGGCCGCCCTCATCGGCGCGGTCGTGCTCGGGCAGGACGTCGGCGCGGCCGGATGGATCGGGATCGCCCTCATCGTCACCGCGAACGCGGCGGTCCTCCGGCGGGGGCGTCGCGCGCGGTGAGGCCCGGCGGCGGGCCGAGCGAGAGGTGATCCCGTCGAGCTGCCGCCGCTGTGCGTTACCTGTTCGTTATGAAAAAGGCGCCTACACGACCAAACCAGGGACACCCTGGGAAACGGCAGGTCGCGGGAGAAAACTCTCCTCCATGAACCAGACAGCGGCACCCGTGCGCGAGCATCGAGCTCTCTACTTCCTGCTCGCCGCCCTCGCGGGCATCGTCACGGGCGGAGTCCTTCTCGCCGTTGCCGAGCTCATCGCCCTCGCGGTCGCCCGCACCGCGAGCCCCGTGCTCGCGCTCGGCGCCTTCATCGTCGACATCGTCCCGCGCCCGCTCAAGGAGTTCGCGATCGAGACGTTCGGCGAGAACGACAAGACCTTCCTGCTCGGCAGCGTGGGCGCCGCGGTCGTCGTCGCCGCCGCGATCGCCGGAGTGCTCCAGCTGGTCCGCCCGCCGCTCGGCCAGGTGCTGCTCGTGATCGCCGGCGGCCTCTCGATCGCCGCCATCGTGACCCGCACCGGAGCGTCGCCGCTCGCTGCGGTGCCCACGCTGGTCGGACTCGTCGTCGCCGTCGTCGTCATGCACCTCCTCTTCACGCGCCTGCGCGGCTGGCGTGCGGCCCGGGCCTCGGAGGCCAGGGGAACATCCTCCGAGGCCCGTCCGGGCGCCCTCGAGCGCCGCGGCTTCTTCCGCATCGCGCTGATCTCCGCCGTCGGCGCGGCAGTCGTCGGCACCGGTGCCCGCCTGGTCAACGCGGCGACCTCCTCCCTCGCCGGTGTCCGCGACGCCCTGCGCCTGCCGTCCCCGCGCAGCACCGTCTCGGTCCCCGCGGGCGCCGAGCTCGACATCGAGGGCATCACCCCGCTCTACACGCCGAACGCCGACTTCTACCGCGTCGACACCGCCCTCACCGTGCCCAACCTGGACCCGTCGGCCTGGTCGCTGAAGATCACCGGCATGGTCGACCGCGAGGTGACGCTGAACCTCCAGCAGATCTTCGACATGGGCCTCGACGAGTACGGCATCACCCTCACCTGCGTCTCGAACCAGGTCGGCGGCAACCTCGTCGGCAACGCCAAGTGGCTCGGCGTCCCCCTGCGCGACGTGCTGAAGATGGCCGGCGTGCAGAGCGGAGCCGACATGCTCCTCTCGACCAGCAGCGACGGATACACGGCGTCCACCCCGATCACCGCGGTCACGGACGAGAACCTCGACGCGATCCTCGCCGTCGGCATGAACGGCGAGCCCCTCCCGTTCGAGCACGGCTTCCCGGTGCGGATGATCGTGCCCGGCCTCTACGGCTACGTCTCGGCCACCAAGTGGCTCACCGAGCTCAAGGTCACCACCTTCGAGGCCGACCAGGCCTACTGGACCCCGCGCGGCTACTCCGCCGAGGCCCCCATCAAGATGTCCTCGCGGATCGACACCCCGCGGATCGGCGTCCCCGTCACCTCGGGCGCTCTCAAGATCGCGGGCGTCGCCTGGGCGCAGAGCATCGGCATCGAGAAGGTCGAGGTGAGCATCGACAACGGCGACTGGCAGGAGGCGACGCTCTCGACCCCGGTCAACCTCGACACCTGGGTGCAGTGGTTCGTCGACTGGGACGCCCAGCCCGGCTCGCACTACGTCGCGGTCCGCGCGGTCGACAAGAACGGCATGGTCCAGATCGAGGACCGCGCGCCGGTCGCGCCCGACGGATCCTCCGGCTGGCAGCGCACGCTCATCAACGTCACCTGACGCCCTGCGGAGGCGCCGATCCCCGGGGGTCGGCGCCTCCGGTGCGTCCGGCGTCCGTCGCGACGACGCCCCCGCAGTGCGGACGGCCCTGACGCGACGTCGCCTTGGCGGCAGGCACCGCGGCACTTCCCGGCCCGGCGCGCAAGCCTCCGCGGCGGCGCGGCCCGCGAGGAGGCGCCGCTCTAGCCTTCGAGGATGCGCTCCCCGCTCCTCCACCTCCGCGAATCCTTCTGGTTCCTCCCGGCCCTGTTCGGCGTCCTCGCCGTCGGGCTGGCGCTGGGGCTGGTCGAGGTCGACCATCTGCTGGTCCGCGCCGGCGTCAGCGACATCCCCCTGATCGAGGACCTGTCGCCGACCGGCGGCCGGGCGATCCTCTCGGCGATCGGCGGGACGATGCTCGGCGTCGCCGCGACCTCGTTCTCGATCACGATCTCGGTGCTGGCGACCACGTCCTCCGCCTACGGGCCCCGGCTGGTCCGCAACTTCATGGCCGACCGCGGCAACCAGATCGTCCTGGCGGTGCTCACCTCCACGTTCCTGTACTCCCTGATCGTGCTGCGCGCGGTGCACACGGAGGAGGACGCGTCGCTGACGTTCGTGCCGGTGGTGGCCGTCTCGTTCTCGGTGCTGCTCGCGGTGGGCGACGTCGCGGTGCTCGTCTACTTCATCCACCACATCGCTCTGTCGGTGCAGGTGACGACGCTGCAGCAGCGGGTGCTCGGCGAGCTCGTCGACGTCATCGAGCGGCTGCACCCGGAGGACGGGGAGGAGCCGACGGATGCGGAGGGGGCACTGCTCGCGGAGGAGGCCCTGCCGCCGGCGGGGCGCGAGCCGGTCGTGCTGCGTGCGGTGCGCGGGGGCTACGTCGAGCAGCTCGAGGTCGAGCGGCTGGTCGCCCTGGCCCGCCGCGGCGACGCGCGGCTCCGGGTGCTCGCGCTGCCCGGCGACCACGTCCTCGTCGGCGACCCGGTGCTCGAGGTCCTGGAGGGGTCCGTCGCCCAGGAGGAGGCGGTCGCCGCGGTCGTCGTCGCCGACGCCCGCACCCCGCACCAGGACCTCCGCTACGCCGTCCAGCAGGTGGTCGAGATCGGAGTCCGCGGGCTCGCGACCGGCACCAACGACCCGTACACCGCGGTCGGCGCCGTCGAGGCCCTGACCAGCGCGCTCGTCGACCTCTGCGGCCGGCCGGAGGCGCGCGGCCGCTACTCCGACTCCGACGGAGTCGTCCGCCTGGTCGTCCCGTGGCCCCGAGCGGGTGAGCTTCTGGCCGACGTGTTCCTCGCCCTGCGCTCGTACGCGATGGAGCAGCCGCTCGTCGTCCGCGCCGGCGTGCGCCTCGCCGAGCGGCTCGCGGTCGTCGCCCGCGGCGGGACCCGCGTCGAGCTGCACCGCCAGGTCCAGGCGTTCGGCGCCGCGCACGCCGCCGCCGACGGCGACGCCCTCGAGGCGCCGGCCCTGCGCACGTCGCTCGCCGCGCTCGAGGCGCGCCTGGCGGCCTGAAGCCGACCTGCCGGATGCTCCGGGAAGCCGCATCGCCCATGGAGTGCTCGAATCGATTCGAGTAGGCTCGGCGCATGACTGAGAACACCACTGAGCTGCGCGTGGGGGTCGTCGGCCTCGGCTTCGCCGGCACCACCCACCTCGACGCCTTCCAGTCCCTGCCCGGCGCCCGCGTCGTCGCGCTCGCCGGCCAGGAGGAGGCGCGCCTGCACGAACTCGGCGCGACCCGCGGCGTCCCCGACCTCTACGCCGACTGGGAGGACCTCGTCGCCCGCGACGACCTCGACGTCGTCTCCATCGGAGTCCCGAACCACCTGCACCACCCGATCGCCGTGGCCGCGCTCGCGAGCGGCAAGCACGTCTTCTGCGAGAAGCCGCTCGCCACCACCGCCGAGCTGGCGGCCGAGATGGTCGAGGCCGCCCGCACGAACGACCGCGTGCTCGAGATCGCCTACAACCACCGCCGCCGCGCCGACGTCGCCTTCCTCCGCGACTACCTCGACGACGCGCCGCTCGGCGACGTCTACCACGCCCGCGCGAGCTGGCAGCGGCGCACCGGCATCCCCGGCATCGGCTCCTGGTTCACCAGCAAGGAGCTCGCCGGCGGTGGCCCGCTCATCGACCTCGGCTCCCACGTGCTCGACATCGCGCTGCACCTGCTCGACGAGCCGCGCGTGACCAGCGTCTCGGCGGTCGCGTACGGCGAGATCGGCCGCTCCGGCCGCGGAGGGCGTCCGCACGGCGTCGCCGCCACCGGCACGCACGCGTTCGAGGTGGAGGACTTCTCGAGCGCCCTGCTGCGCCTCGACAACGGCCGCTCGCTCCAGCTCGACGCCTCCTGGGCCAGCTACTCGAAGGTCGACGAGGACATCGAGGTCGAGCTGCTCGGCTCGGCCGGGGGCGCGCGCCTCCACATCGCCGACTACGCCACGGAGGGGACTCTGACGCTCTACTCCGAGGTCGCCGGAGCGCCGACCGTCTCGCACCCCGACGTGAAGGTCCCCGCCGGGCACCACCGCTCGGTCATCGCCGAGTTCCTGGAGGCGATCGCCTCGGGAGCCGACGCGCCCGCGGGCGGCCCCCGCTACTCCGGCCACTACGGCGAGTACGCGCTGCACCGCAGCCGGGTGGTCGACGCGATCTACCGCTCCGCCGCCGAGAAGCAGGAGGTGGCGGTCGCATGAGCGCCCCGATCGAGGTCCTCGTCTGGAACGAGTTCCGCCACGAGACCCGTGGCGACGAGACCGTGCTGCGCCACTACCCGGACGGCATCCACCGCGTCATCGCGGACGGGCTCGCGGAGTCGCTCGGCGACGCCGTCTCGGTCCGCACCGCGACGCTCCCCGAGCCCGAGCACGGGCTCACCGAGGAGGCGCTCGCGACGACGGACGTGCTGCTGTGGTGGGGGCACATCGCGCACGAGGAGGTGTCGGACGAGGTCGTCCAGCGGGTCCTGCGGCACGTGCAGGAGGGGATGGGGATCCTGGTCCTGCACTCGGGCCACTACTCGTCGATCTTCAAGGCGCTCATGGGCACGACCTGCTCGCTGAAGTGGCGCAACGACCGCGACCGCGAGCTCGTCTGGACGATCGCGCCCACGCATCCGATCGCCGAGGGCGTGCCCAGCCCGCTGATCATCCCCGAGCAGGAGATGTACGGCGAGTACTTCGACATCCCGGTGCCGGAGGAGACGGTGTTCCTGTCGACGTTCACCGGCGGCGAGGTGTTCCGCTCCGGCGTGACCTACACCCGCGGCCTCGGGAAGGTCTTCTACTTCTCGCCCGGCGACCAGGACTACCCCGTCTACCACCACCCGGACATCCGGCGCGTGCTGGCGAACGCCGTCCGCTGGGCCCGCCCGACCCGCCCGCGCACGTCCCTCACGGCCGACCACCACCCCCGGGGCTGGTTCGAGTCCTGACGCGAGCTCCCGCGCCCTCCCCTCCCTCTCCGCGAGATGCCGCTCCGGTACGCGACACGCCGTGCCGGGCGCACCGACGTGGCGTCTCGCGGGGAGGTACTGGGGGGATGCAGCAGACGGAGGGGCGCGAGCCGGACGAGGTGCGCCGGTACGGGGAGGCGCCGGAGCAGATCGCGGACGTCTTCCGCGGGGCGCCCGGCGAGGCGCACCGGCCGGTCGTGCTCGTGCACGGCGGGTTCTGGCGGGCGCGGTGGGACCGGCGGCACGCCCGGCCGCTCGCGGCGGCGCTGGCCGACCGCGGGCACGACGTGCTCCTCCCCGAGTACCGGCGCACGGGCGACCCGGGAGGCGGCTGGCCGGGCACCGGCGACGACGTCCTGGCCGTGCTCGCGGCGCTCCCGGCGCTGCTGCCCGGCGCCGGACCGGTCACCCTCGTCGGCCACTCCGCCGGCGGCCACCTCGCCGTCTGGTCGCAGGCCGCCCGTCCGTCGCCGCACGTCGCCGCTGTGGTGGCGCTGGCGGGCGTGCTCGACCTGGCCGCCGCCTCCGCCGACCGCCTCAGCGACGACGCCGTGGGGGAGCTCCTCGGCGGCGACCTCGCGCTGCTCCCGGGCGCCGACCCCGCGCAGCTGCCCGCGCCGCCGCAGCCGACCACGTTGATCCACGGCACGCTCGACGAGGACGTCCCTGTCGCCTACAGCCGCCGATACGCCGACCGGCACCCCGCCGTGCAGCTTCACGAGCTCGCCGACGCCGACCACATGGCGCTCGTCGATCCGACGACGGCAGCCTTCGCGATCCTCCTCGCCGCGCTCGGCTGACGCGCGCCGGGAGCGGGACTGCGACGCTCCGCCCGCCGAGGCGCGACGGGAACAGGCCCCCTACAGGACCGGCGGGTACAGGAAGAGCGGGACCTGCGCGGTGGGGAAGGTGCGGGTGACGTAGCTGTGCTTGCCGCCGTAGTTGTACTCCTCGAGGAGCACGGTGCCGTCGTCGTTGACCTTCTGCACGTACGAGACGTGGTTGTAGGTCCACCACGCGACGCAGCCGACGATCGGGACGCTGCTGGTCGCCCAGCCCTTCGCGGCCCAGTTGTCCGGCCACTCGTAGGCGCTGCCGCCGAGCGGGGTGATGTTCCCCCACGTGTACTTCCACGGCGCGGAGGTGCGGCCGGCGTCGCGGTTGAGGCGCCAGGCCACGAAGTCGACGCACTCGCGGTAGTAGTAGCCGAGGGGCGAGAGTCCGCCGCCGTCGTCGTCGATGGTCTCGTAGGGCCACGGGTAGTCGTCGCCGACCGCGCGGGTCTGCACGGTCGAGAACTCTCCGCCGTTCGATCCGGAGAGCACGGCCGCCTGGCGGCTGGCCTCGTCGAGCTGCGCCTGGGTCGGTGCGGCGAAGGCGTCGCGGACGGCGGTCTGGCCGGCGGCGTCGGAGGAGACGGTGAGGTTCTGGAGGCCGACCCGGTTCGCGGCGGCGCGGCCGGTCGCGGTGGCGGAGGAGCTGCGGGCGCCGTACGCGGGGATCGCGGCCGTGGCGAAGAGGCCGCCGACCACCGAGAAGGTGCCGAAGGCCAGGGCGCGGCGGCTGAGGCCGCGGGCCCGGGCGGGCTCGGCGGCGCGGGGAGCGACGGGGCGGGAGGCGGACGCGCGGCGCGGTGAGGCCGGGATCGACCGGGAGGCGGGGGAGGCGACGGCGGGGACCTCGACCGAGACGGTCGGAGCGGTCGCCACGGCCGTTGCGGCGTCGACGGCGGTGGGCGTGGAGTCGCCAGCGCCTGCGGAAGCGGCGGAGTCGTCCGATCCGCTGCCCTCGACCGCGGTGCCGGCGGTCGCCGCGCCCGTCTCCGTCTCGGCCCGGGCCGCACGGCGCTCGGCCTCGCGGGCCTCGCGCCGGGTCGGGGGTGCAGTGGTCGGGGTGCCGGCACTCTCCTCAGGGGTGGGAATGCCTGGCTTCGACACGCGTGCGTTCTCCTCGGATGACGGTGGTGACGGGGGGTCGGGGGCCGGTGGGGATCCGGCGACGAGCCACTCTAGCCCGACGCCCGCGCATGACGGAACGATCACGACGGATCCGGCACGGATGCTCCGACCGCTCGCGCCCGCGCGGTGCCAGGATGGGGCGCAACCGGGAAGGAGCTCCTCATGACCGCACCCACCCCCACCGGGCCCGTCCTCGTCGGCATCGTCGACGGCCAGCGACCCGAGGTCCTGCGCACCGCCGCCCGCGTCGCCGCCGACGCCGGAGCCGCCCTGCTGCTCGTGTCGGTCTCGGCCGATCCGTACCTCGTCGGCGAGTACGTCGATCCGATGACCGGCGGCATCCCGCTCGGCTTCGTCGGCGCCGCGGCCGATCGCGGCGAGGGCCCGTCCCTCCCGCCCGGGCTCCGCGAGACGGTCGAGCACGAGCTGGACGGCAGCACCGTGCAGTGGTCGCTGCGCGCGGCACGGGGCGAGCCCGCCCTGGCGCTCGCCGAGGTCGCCGAGGAGGTCGACGCGCGGATGATCGTGGTCGGCACCCGCGACGCGGGCGTGCTCGCGAGCATCGCCGAGTTCCTCAGCGGGAGCGTCGCCGCCCACCTCGCGCACCGCCAGCACCGCCCCGTGCTCGTCGTCCCGCGCGCCGACCGCGACCTGTCGCGCCCGGCGCCCTGGGACCTCGCGGAGTGACGCGACCCCTCCACCTGCGCCCCTCCGCGATCCTCCTCGTCGCGGCGGGCGGAGCCGTCGGCACGGCTGCCCGCGCCGCGATCGGCGCCGCACTGCCCCCGCTGGGCGTCGTGCCGGTCGCGACGCTCGCCGTGAACCTGCCGGGCGCGTTCCTCCTGGGCCTCCTGCTCGAGGCGCTGGCGCGGCGCGGGCCGGATGAGGGCGGGCGCCGCACCCTGCGCCTCCTGCTCGGCACCGGCGTGCTGGGCGGATTCACGACCTACAGCACCTTCTCGCTCGACACGGTCGCGCTGCTCGAGGGCGGCCACGTCGTGGAGTACCTGCTCTACACCGGCGGCACGCTCGTGCTGGGCGTGCTCGCCGCGGCGCTGGGCATCGCTGTCGCGGGGCGGCGGAGGGCGGCGGCGTGACGCCCGGCCTGCTGCTCGCGGTCGCTCTCGCGGGCGGAGTCGGAGCGGCCGCACGGCTCGTCGTCGACGGGGTCGCGCGGTCGCTCGTGCCGGCGCGCTGGCCGGTCGGCACCGCGCTGATCAACGTCAGCGGGTCGCTGCTGCTCGGAGTCGTCACCGGGCTCGTGCTGGCCGGCGTCCTCGACCCGGTGTGGCGGGCCGTGCTCGGGACGGGCGTGCTCGGCGGCTTCACCACGTTCAGCACGGCGAGCGTCGAGACCGCGCGGCTCTTGCTCGACCGGCGCTGGGCGGCCGGCCTGGGGTACGGCGTCGGCACGGCTGCGCTCGCCGTCGCGGCGGCCGCCGCGACGGCGAGCGCAGCCGTGCCGACGCCGTACCCCAGGCCGGC
>NZ_PSWB01000013.1:0-102007 GCF_002931865.1 Rathayibacter sp. AY1C7
GCGGGGACCGGCGGCGGTGGTGTCGCCGGCGACGACCGGGGAGAGCGCGTAGTACCAGGCCGCGAGCTGGCGGAGGTGAGCGGCGGCGCGCTCATCTCCCTGGCGCCACGACTCCTTATTCGTATTCGCCTCCTCGCCTCCGAGAACGACGGCCAACGCGACGAGGCGGGCCTTCGCGGGGTTCGCCTCGATGAGCGCGCCGAAAGTGTCGGCGTGGAAGCCGGAGGGCTGCGTGATCACGAGGAGGGTATGCGCGAGGGCGTTGCCGCCGCTCATCCCTGAGGACACCGAGAAGCGGTGCACGGTGAGGCCCAGGGCGACCACCCGGTCCGCGTCCTTCGGGAGGGTGTGCGGGAGAGTAACGAGGCGATCGACCCGCGGCAGACCGTCTCGGCCGCGTACCACGCCTTGTTGTTGGCGACGAAGATGCGCCGTTCGGCTTTCTGCTCGTCGGTCAAGGGGCCTGCGGTGGCGCCTCCTTCCTTGCCGAAGCCCGCAGCTTGCGGGTCGGTGAGGTAGTAGCTGACATCGGCGCTCTTGCCGGTAAACACGATCCGGACGTAGGCGGCGCAGCCGTCGACGTTCTCGATGCCCGACGCGCCCACGGTGGAGCCGCCTCGGGTACGACCAATTGGTGTCGGTGTCATGCCTGCACTCCCGACGTCACTACATCAGTGACACATTCTGATAAGCGCGCGGGAATGCTCGAACTGGGGGTGCCTGCCTCATCCTCTGACAGCTACTTTGAGGCCCGCCGGTCTGCATCTCGCCCTAGTCCCCGTCGCGTATCCGCACGACGACCATCGTCCTCGAAGCCAGATCCCGCGAGGCAAACCCGCCAGAATCAATTCGTCGTCGATGGCGATGATCTCCCCCCGCGCTCGACGCGGTCCACGCGAAAGCAGTCCCGTGACTTCTCGACAGTCCATCCTGAGCTGGTTCGCAACGGTGTCGGTGGTTGCCCTCATCGCAGTAGGCGCACCCAGCGCCACTGCCGCCGAGGTGGAAGGCGCCTCGGTCAGCCGGTACATCGTCCGGACAGCAGGGAACACGGTCGCAGCCAGGGTGGCTGCCACGATCCCCACGGATCGGATCCTCCACCGCTACAGCCAGGCTCTGTCCGGCTTCGCCGCCGAGCTGACCGGAGCCGAAGTCAGGTCTCTCCAGCGGCTGTCGACAGTGATCGACGTCACGGCCGACGAAGAGAGCCGCGCCAGTGCAGAGCAGGTCGATCCGACCTGGGGCCTGGACCGCATCGATCAGCGGCCGACGAGCGGTGACGGCGTCTACCGGTACTCCACGACCGGGTCTGGAGTGACGGCCTATGTTCTGGACACCGGCGTCAGCGCCAGCCACAACGAGTTCGGCGGGCGGGTGCATGGCGGATGGGACTTCATCGACGGGGATGAGGACGCCCGGTCGGACTGCAACGGCCATGGCACGCATGTCGCCGGAACCATCGGCGGAGCGACCTACGGAGTAGCCAAGGACATCGGCATCGTCCCCGTGCGCATCTGGAACTGCAACAGCCGAGGCTGGATGAGCGACATGATCGCCGCGATCGATTGGGTGATCAGCGATAGGAGCGGGCCGTCCGTCATCAATATCAGCGGATCCGGTGGCGCTTACCCGCTCACCGATGATGCGGTGCAGAGAGCGGTCGACAGCGGGATCCCGGTCGTCGTCGCCGCGGCGAACGACTACACCGACGCCTGCACCGCCAGCCCTGGCCGTGCGACCAACGCTCTCACGGTGGGAGCCACCGAATACGACGATCTCCCCGCTTACTACTCGAACTACGGATCCTGCCTGGATGTTTGGGCGCCCGGCTCCTCCGTCCTCTCCGCCTCGCCCGCATCGGACGATGCCTCCGCCTACTTGAGCGGAACGTCGATGGCGACTCCCCACGTCTCCGGAGTCGTCGGTCGTCTCCTGGAGGCCGAACCGTCGGCGACCCCTGCACGCCTGGCCTCGCTCGTCACGTCGACCGCCACCTCCGCAGTCAGCGACCCCAACGGATCGACGAGCAAGCTGCTGTACGCGGCCGGCCCGACGACTCCGAGCGTGCCGACCGCCGTCTCGGCGACCTCCGACGCTGGGACCCGTGCGGCGACGCTCGCCTGGCAGCCACCGATCTCCGACGGAGGCTCCCCCATCACCGGATACCGCGTCTCTCGCACCGGGACCGACGCCGCGGGGAACGGCCCGTGGTCGACGATCGTGTCGTCGTCGTCCAGAACCCAGCGCTTCACGAACCTCACCGCCGGTTCGACCTACAGCCTGAGTGTCCAGGCGGTCACCGCGACCGCCAGCGGGACAGCCGCATCGGCCAGCGTCCTGGTCGCCGGCGTCACGACACCGGGGGCGCCGACCGACGCCACAGCCGTGAAGAACGATTCGACCCGATCGGCCACCTTCAGCTGGTCACCTCCCCTCTCCGACGGCGGCTCCGCGATCACGGGCTACCGCGTCTCGCGTGATGGCACGGACGCTGCCGGCAACGGCTCCTGGACGACCGTGGTGCCCTCCTCCTCCCGGTCGCAGGAGTTCACCAACCTGGCGATCAGCTCGACCTACACCTTCACGGTGAAGGCGATCACTGCGATCGGGACCGGAGCGGCATCGAGCGCTTCCGTCCGCATCTCGCCGACCTACAGCCTCACCACCGCCACCCCGACGATCACCGGCAGCGCGAGGGTGGGCTCGGTCCTCACGGCGACCAC
This sequence comes from Rathayibacter sp. AY1C7, assembly GCF_002931865.1. Taxonomy (NCBI): domain Bacteria; kingdom Bacillati; phylum Actinomycetota; class Actinomycetes; order Micrococcales; family Microbacteriaceae; genus Rathayibacter; species Rathayibacter sp. AY1C7. The sequence continues at coordinate 2,724 of NZ_PSWB01000013.1, forward strand.
CGGCACGTGGGGTCCCGCTCCCGTGGCCCTCGCCTACCAGTGGAAGGCGAACGGCACCGTGCTCTCCGGAGCGACGGCGAGCACCTACACGCCCACGAGCGGCACCGTCGGAAAGACGATCACTGTGACCGTGACCGGGACCAAGACCGGATACACGACCACGGCTCGCACCTCGACGGCGACCGCAGCCGTCGGCTCAGGCACCTTGACCACCTCGACGCCGACCGTCACCGGCACGGCCAAGGTCGGTTCCACTCTGACGGCGAACCCCGGCACCTGGGGTCCGTCATCAGTGGCCCTCGCCTACCAGTGGAAGGCGAACGGCACCGCGCTGTCCGGCGCGACGAGCAGAACCTACAGCCCGTCGAGCGCCACCGCGGGCAAGGCCATCACTGTGACGGTCGCAGGTACGAGCGCCGGCTACACCAGCGCGACTCGCACCTCGGCCGCCACAGCAGCGGTCGTGGTCGGCACTCTCACCGCGCCGACTCCGACCATTACCGGCACCGCGAAGGTCGGCTCCACCCTCACCGCGAATGCCGGGGCGTGGGCCCCTGCCCCGGTCGCGCTGACCTACCAGTGGAAGGCCAGCGGGACCGCCATCAGCGGCGCGACCGCCGCCACCTACAAGCCGACCAGCGCGACCGTCGGCAAGAAGATCACCGTCACCGTCACGGGGAAGAAGACGGGATACACCACCGTCGTCCGCACGTCGGCTGCTACAGGTGCGGTGGTCCGGTAGTGACCCGAGTGCCAGTGCGGTCGCCTTCTCCGGCACGAGTCGAGGTGACCGCGCCGGGTCGGGCGGAGTGGGTAGAACCTCTCTGAGGTGACGATCTCTGATTCCTGTCCAGAACTCGCCGCTGACGAGCTGGGTTCCGTCTCCCTCCTCGTGAAGTGGTGACCCGCCTGGGCGGCATCGGCCCTTTCCCGATCGACGGATCGCCCCTACTCTCAGGGCTACTACAGCCCGGAGTGGGAGGGCGCGGTTCATCGACGCTCACGACACGGACCAGGAACAGAGTGCAAGCACCCTGGGAGTCGTACGCGTCCGCGAGTGAAGTGACGCCGGAGAGCGCGGCTCGACACGAGCGGTCTCGTGTCGGCACCAGCAGACGATCGGAGAACCGATGAACCAAACGCCCGACAACACCCTCCTGCTGTCGCCGCTCATCGTTCCGCCCGAGGCCGAGATGAAGAAGGCCCTGCTGCTGAGCGAGCGGTTCGCGACGATCTCTCCGCGAGGATTCCCACCCACCGAGACCCTCACCGAGATGGAGGATCGAGGCTGGTGGATCCCTGCTGACCTCGACGACCTCGACGAGCACACGCGAGAGCAGGCCGTCGGCGAGTGCATCCGCGCCGCAGAGCGGTACACCTTCACGACCGACGACTGGCAGCAGTCAGACAGGCTGTTCGCCCGCAAGCTCCCGTATGAACTGGAGCACTGGCTCGTCGAGAACGACTACCTCAGGCCCGCTTCTCGCGACGGATCCCAGTTCCGGGCGACCAGACAGAACCTGGTCCCCGCGCTCCTCGCGATCTGCGGCCGGCGCCTCTGCCAGGCGAAGGGCTGGCAGTACGGCGTGGCCACGACGGCGACTGCCCGGCAGGCGCTGTTCGCGATCGACGACGCCTCCGATCAGCGTGCACTCGCCCTCACGCTCTACGACATTCCCGAGCCGCATCCGAATGCGACCTTCGACGACATAATGGCCTTCCGGCAGAGCAAGGAGAAGCTCCTCGCCCGGTACATCGACGGTCTCCGGGACGTGCGGCTCGCCGTCGCCGAGGCGGAGGACGGCCGGGAGCTCAAGGACGCGCTCCTCACCTACAAGGCACGCGTCACGGAGCTGCATCGAGCGTCCGGTCCTCTGAAGGGCAAGACCGGCGGGCGACTCGATCCGATGACTCTGCTGATCCCGATGACCGAGGTCGGCGTCGCGGTCGGAGACTGGTTGACCTCAGGGCCGAGCTTCGCTCCGATCGTCCTGGCGGTGAGAGCCGTCGCCTCGGTCGTCACCCTGCGCCGGCACGACGCGACGTCCTACCTCTCCGCTGCGGCGGCGAAGAACCTGATCGAGGCGCCAGAGAGCCGGGCGGTGACGGTCGGCCTGCGGGACTGACCGCTTCACAGCGGCTCCCGTCATAACTCCGCCGACCGCGGGCCCGGCCAGGGGGCTGCCACCCCCGCTTCGGTACCGTCTCCCCCATGCCCGACCTCACTCCCGACGCCCCCGAGGTCGCCGCCGAGCACCTTCGAGCGGAGCTGCAGCTGCGGCGCTTCGGGCGGCTCCGCCTCACCATCGACATGGCGCTGGGCAGCGGGTTCCTCGCGCCCTACGACCTCGTCGTCGTCCGCCTCGATACCGGGGCCGAGATCATCCGCGTGAAGGCCGATCTCACCGATCCCCACTACCTGCTCGGGCAGGTCGAGCTCGACCTCGAGACGAAGACGGTCGCCGAGTTCCTCGAGGAGTGGCGCCCCGCCTGACCGGGCCGGCGCCGAAGCGACCTGAGCAGGACTGCGGAGATCCGCCCCCCTCGCCTCACAGATCCGCAGGAACCCTGTCGCGCTCCTCGTCGGCGGCCACTACCGGCACCCATGCGCCGCGCGCCGGCCGCCCCGCCCACCACACGTACACTCCGGCGGCTACCACGGCGCCTCCGGCCCCGACCGCCCACCACGGGAACCCGGCGACGTCGGGCGACTCCCCCGCCGCGTCCACGTCCGACTGCGGCGTCGGGATCACCCGTTCGCCGGTCACGAGGATGCGGTGGGTGTTGATCCCGAGCGGGGTGCAGGTGACGAGGGTCAGGAGGTCCTGGCCGGGCTGCACGAGGAGGCTCTGCGTGTCCTCCGGCTCGACGACCAGCGTCTCGCGCACGCGGTAGGTGATCACCTCGCCGTAGACCTCGATGGTGAAGGTGTCGCCGACGTCGACGCGGTCGAGGTGGGTGAAGAGCTCGGCCGAGGCGAGGCCGCGGTGGCCGGTGAGCACCGAGTGGGTGGAGGGGCCGCCGACCGGCAGGGCGGTGCCCTCCAGGTGGCCGACGCCCCGCTCGAGGACGGCGTCGCTCGTGCCGTGGAAGATCGGCAGGTCCACGTCGATGGCGGGGATCCGGATGCGGGCCATCAGTCCCTCGGCGTCGCCGCGCAGGAGGGAGGAGTAGCGCTCGCGGTCGGCGACCTGCTCGTCGTCGGCGAGGGGGAGGCGCTCGTTCGCGGCGACGGCCGCGCCGCCTCCGCTGAGGCTCTGGTTGTAGGCGCGGGCCTCGACGAGGTTCTGCCGGAGGGTCTCGGCGCCGAGGTCGGTGATGTCCTGCGTGAGGGAGTCGATCTCGCGCGCCTGCTCGACGGCGCTGAGCCAGCTGGCGGCGACGGGGTACAGCAGCAGCGCCACTCCCGAGAGGCTGATGAGCGCGATGACCAGCGGGGCGATCGGGAGCCGCCAGCGCGGCCGGCGGTGGATCCGCCTCCGCGGAGGAAAAGGGCTGGAGACAGAGGAATGCGAGGCACCCGACGGGTGCCCCGCATTCGACTTCGTCATGGTGTGACGTTACTCCGCGGTCTGAGCAGCCAGCGCGGTGCGGCGGCGCGAGGCGATCAGGCCCGAACCGATCGCGAGGGCGAGGAGCGCGCCTCCACCGAGGGTGAACCACTGCGCGCCGCCACCGGTGAGGGGCAGGGCGAACGCCGGCACCTGGGTGTGGAGGAACTCGACGTAGTTCTGGATCGGCGCGGTGGCCGAGCTCGGTCCGGCGACGACCTGCGTCAGCACCTGGGCCGGGGTGGGCAGACGGAATCCGGCGGGCGGGGTCAGCTCGCGGACGTAGTAGTTGCCCGGCGTGATGATCGGGATCTCGACGATGCCGTTCGCTCCGGTCGTCCAGTTCTGGTTGCCGTTGATGAACACCGGGTTCTGGCCGAGGTTGGCGTCGTTCTCGGTGAGGAACACCTGGTAGACCGCACCCGCGAGCGGCACGCGGTTGGCGCCGTTGTTCTGGTAGGCGTACACGGTCAGCTGACCGATCGGGGTGCTGCCGGTGACCGTCTCCGTGGCCCCGTTCACGACGCTCGTCGCCGAGTTGGTGATGATGCCGTTGGCCGGGATGGCGGTGGCGCGGGTGAGCACCGTGAGGGTGACGACGCCGCCCTGAAGACCCTGGAGCTTCGTGAGGCCGGGCTGCAAGAAGTTCAGCGTGACGTTCCGGGTCGCGGCGTCGTAGCCGAGCGTGTAGTCGGTGTTCGCGATGAACGCCGGTGCGGGCGCGGTGCCCGCGGCGCTGGTCACCGTGATGCCGGTGGGCGCGACGCCGGCCGGTCCGGTCGGCAGGTAGGTCAGCTCGGCGGGGAGCGTGTCGGTGAGGGTGAACGTGTCGAGCGTGTCACCGGCGGCGAGCACCGGGACGTCCGAGGCGATGGCCCAGCGGATGAGGTCGGGGTTGCGCGCCTCGACCGAGTTCGCCGCCGCGGGGACGCGCGTCTTGGTGAGCTCCGTGACCGCGTTCTTGGGGTAGACGTGGACGTCGTAGATCCACTGGTTCGCCGGCGCACCGGTCGGGCCCGTCGGGAACGGCAGGGTGACGAGGAACGGCGCCGCGCCGTTGGTCGCTCCGGCGGGGAGCTGGGTCTCGGTCACGAGGTAGAGGCCCAGCGGCATGCTCGCGCCGTTGTTGAAGACGGCCTCGCCGTCCGCGGCGCTGGTGGCGGTGAAGGTGTCGGCGGCGGTGACGCGGGTCGCCGCGGTGCCCGGGGTCAGGTTCGCGACCTGGTTCCAGCCGTCGGGAGTGGTGAGGTCGACGCCCTGGACGCGCGCGGCGGTGAACACGGCGCCGGGCAGCGGGTCACCGGGGACCGAGATCTCCTGGCCGGTGCCGATCTGCTGGCCGTTGTTGGAGCTCAGCGCGAGCTTGTGCACGGTGAGGGTGCGGTCGATGCTCGTGTCGATGTTGCCGGGCAGCGTGACCGCTGACGCCGGCGCGATGGCGGTGAACACCGCCGCAGCGCTCAGCGCGAGGACGCCGGCTGCGGCGGCGAGCCGCCTGGTGAGTGTGCGGGACATGTGATCTCTCCTACTGAGGTCGTGAGTGCTGGTGTCGTGGAGTCGAGGGTGTGCGGGAAAGGGTCTGCGGGAGAGCGCCGGGGCTCTCGGTCGGGGCGTCACCGGGAAGGGCCTCGCAGCCTTCGGCGCCGCTCCCAGAGGAGGAGGCCGAGTGCGAGAGTGAGCACCGACCCCCCGCCCAGGAGAAACGCGTCGGTGCTGGCGCCACCGGTCAGTGGCAGGCGTGTGGGGTCCACGGGGGCGTTGACGAAGCGGTAGACCGCTGTCTGCCCGGCCGTGGGGGCCGTGATGGTCCGCGAGGCCACCGGGGACCACGTCGTCCCGGTCAGGCGCTCGAGACGCAGCTCCTGGTAGGCGAGGCGACGGGTCGGGTCCGTCGCCGCCTCCGACAGCGTGTAGCCGTGGCCCGGTCGCACCTCGAAGGTGCTCGCGGGGTTGCCCGTGGCCACGTACTCCGCGCCGGCCCGGGTCTCGGTCGGGAGCGTCGCCCCGGCCAGTGCGGCGGGCGTCGCGGTGACGCGCCAGTCGGGTGCCCGGAAGCCGGTCTGGGGGCGCAGGACCTGCTTGACCAGCGTGATGGTCGCGCTGGCGTTGTCCACGGTGCAGGTGACGGCGGCTCCGTTGGTCGGGGTCACGTCTCCGGCCGCGCTCACGGTGAGGGCGGCGCCGGTGTCGGTGCGGCACTGCCAGGGTCCGGTCTGCACGTAGGTGGCGGAGCCGCCCGTCTCGGCGAGCCGGTAGGCGGCACCCGGGGTGACGGGGATCGCCGACACGCTCGAGGAGCCCGCGCGGCCGTTCGGGCCGGGCAGGGCGCCGGTCGGGCCGGTGGCGCTGAGCGTGAAGTCACTGGGCAGCGCGCTGCCGGAGCTCACCGTCTTCACGAGCGTGAGGGACGCCGTGGGCCGGTTCACGATCGAGCACTCGACGACCGCCGCGGAGGCGATGCCGGTGAGGCTCGCGCTGATGACGGTCCCGGACTGCGAGAAGGTCGTGGCCCGGGCGGCGCCGTTGACCGTGCAGGCGCCGCTGACGAACGCGAAGCCCGTCTGCTGCACCTCCGAGACGGTGAGGGTCGCCCGCGACGCCTCCGTGCCGAACAGGACGGTCCAGGTGGCCTGGCCCGCCGCGTCCGTCTGCTGGCGGGGCGACTGCTCCGGCAGCAGGGCGACGGTGCCGGCGGTGGCCGTCGCCGTCGTGCCGACGGTCCAGTCCGTGCCGGGGCGGGTGGTCCCGGAGGCGTCCCGGATCGTCTTGGTGATCCGCACGGTGGAGGCCGGGCGCGGGGAGTTGAAGAAGGTGCAGGTGACGTTGACGCCGAGCCGGTTCGGGAGGGTGACCGTCCCGGTCGGGTTCGAGCCCGTGCTCACCCGTACGCCGTCCGCGTAGCACTCGTAGATGCTCGTGTAGGCGGTGATCGGGGAGGCGGAGCCGGCCGCCATCGCCTCCGAGACCGTGACGGTGCTGTTGATGGGCGTCGGGAAGGGGCCGATCTGCGCGGTCTGGCGACCGGTCGTGGCGCCGGTGGTGGTGGCCGTGGCGAACGGCGTCACCGGCGAGCCGGCGGAGGCCGTGAGCTGGAACTGGTCCGCCGCGGCCAGGCGCCCGACGACGCTCTTCTGCACGGTGATCGTGGCCGGCGAGGAGCAGCCGGAGAGGTCGACGGCGTTGACGCTCACGCGCGGCGTGCCGCTGACGCGGGTCCAGGTGGTGACGTCGAACTCGTACGCGCTGCCGGGGATGGCCGGGACACCGTTCGCGGCGGCGACGTCGCCGTTGGCGAGGTAGACGGTTCCACGCGGCGAGAAGGCGATGCCGTTGATGTTGGCGAAGGCGGCGTCGGTCCCCGTCACGGCCTTCGCGATCGAGGTGTTCACCGGGAGGGCGCCGCCGGTCGCCGCAGCCAGGGCGTCGGCCGGCACGGTGAAGATCGCAGCGCTGCTGGCGTTGTTGACCGAGCCCGCGCCGACGACGTAGAGGTTGCCGCGAGCGTCGAACGCCATGTCGCCGTTGCCGTTGGGGGTTCCGGAGGTGGGGAAGGAGCCGACGAGGGCGAACCGGGTGGCGACGGGGTTGGCCTCCGTGAAGCTCCAGATGTAGAACTGGCCGCTCGCGAAGCTGCCGAACAGGTACCGGCCCGTCCGGAGGTCGACCGCGCCGGCGACAATGCTGCCGGTCACCTGCGCTCCGCCGGCCACGGTCGTGTACGCGCTGTTCGCGATCCTCTGGAAGCCGGCCTCCGGCGTCCACTTGAGGACGGCGTCGATGTCCGTCGCGTCGGACGAGCGGTCCAGCGCGTAGGCGAAGGCGCCGTTCGCACCGACGCCGAGCGCGTTGGCCTCGGCGGTCCCCGACCAGCTGCCGATCGGGGTCAGGGATCCCGTGACGATGTCGGCCTGCTGCAGGGCGCCGGCCGCCGTGAGGGAGTAGAAGCGGCCGGTGTCGCAGAACAGGCGCGGCGTCTGCACCGTGTTCGTGAAGGTGCAGAGCACCTCCGCTCCCGCCTCGCTGGGGATCGTGATCGACCCGGCGGCGGAGGCTCCGGAGGCGATGACCGTGCCGCCGCGCGAGCACTCGTAGCTGTTGGAGTACCCCAGGCCCGCGCCCGCGGTCTGCGCCTCGGCGATCGTGTACGTCGCTCCGGACTGCACGGTGAGGCGGCTGATCTGCGCGGCCTGGATCCCGGTGGCGGTGCCCGTGGTCGTGGCCGACGCGAGGACCGTCGTGCCGCTGCGCACCGAGAGCGTGAACTGGTCGCCCGTGGCGCTGCGCACCGGCAGGTTCTTCCGGACGGTGAGGGTCGTCGCGGCCTGGATCGTCACCGACGTGGGGGCGGAGGCGATGAGGCCGGTGGGAGTCGTGGTCCCGGTGCTGTAGGTCCCGGCGGCGGCGGCCACCACGTCCACGGAGATCGTGCACGAGGTCGCACCCGCGGCGAGGTCGCCGCCGAGCGTCGAGACGGAGGAGGATCCGGCGGCCGCAGTCACGGCGAACGCGGTTCCGGTGACGTCGGTGCAGGACCCGCCGACAGCAGCCGTCGGGGCCACGACGAGGCCGGCCGGGAGAGCGGTCGAGAAGCGCCAGTCCGCCTTCGCGAGGAGGTCGCTGGTGTTGGTGACCGTGTAGGTCAGCGTGGTCGGCACCGTCGCGGTCGGCACGGCCTGTGTGAAGGCCGCGTCGAGCGCGGGGGTGACGTCGAGCACGCGGACGTCGTCGACGGCGAAGGCGCTTCCCGTGCCGGCGACCGTGTTCACGAGCTGCACCTGGGCCGCGGCGATCTGCGCTGGAGTGAGGAGCGCGGTGCTCGTGCCGGTGTAGGCGGCGGCGCGGGCGGAGGCGGGGAGCGCGGGATCCACGAGCGCGCCGAGCCCGCCGACCAGCGGGAGGGTCGGGGACGTGTAGAACACGCCGCCGGTCGCGGCGCAGGGCACGACCGGTGCGGCGAATCCGGTGAGGACGGTGGACCCGCCCGAGACCAGGTTGAGGGAGAGGGACGCGTTGTTCGTCCCGCACTGCCCGCCGGCGGCGTTCATGCCGACGGCGTAGTAGCGGGCGGCGGGAGCGGAGACGCCGATCCCCGCGGCGCTCTGGGCGACGGTCGTGCCGCCGGTGATGGTGGCGTACGGGTACTCGACCAGGGCGTGGTTCGCCTGCGTGCCGGTGTTCGAGCCGTTGGCCGGTGCGGTGCTGGAGGTGGACCCCGGCACTCCGGCCGCCACCTGACCGAGGACGTCCGCCATGCGGCGGGTCTCGCGTGCGGCCGACGATCCCGTGCCGACGGTGAGGAGGGGCCGGGTCGGGCAGAAGGCGGAATTGGGGTAGGGCGCCGTGTAGTTGACCAGGACGCCGGTGCAGTTCGTGGCGGTCGACCAGCCGGTGGCGGCCGTGTAGCGGCCGTTCGCGTAGGCGGTGAGCGCGCTCGGAGTGGCGGTCAGACCCTGCTCGAAGGTCTCGGTCCACACCTGCCGCGGGGCCTCGGCGACGCCGGCCGCGAGCGTGGAGAAGCCTCCCGCTGCTCGCGCCGTCGCGGGCGGGCCGCGGTCCGACTCCTGGTCGTCGTCCGAGGCCGCCGTGGGAGCGGGCGCCGACTCGGCGGGCGTCGGCTCGACGGGCCGCTCCGTCTCTGCGGCGCCGCGGGGTGCTGCGGGATCGGGCTCGTCCTGAGCGGGCTCCTCCGCCGTGGCACTCGGCGACTCCGCGGCCTCGGCGGGTGCGGGCGGGGCGGACGTCGACGGGGCGGACGCTGACGGAGTGGGTGCCGAGGTGGCAGATGCGGAGGGGGCGGGTGCCGGATCGGCCTCGGGGGCTGCCGGCGGTGTCGGTGCGACGGGCGTCGGGAGAAAAGCGGGGGCGTCGCCGGCGACCGGATCCGCCTGGTTCGCGGCCTGAGCGGGAGACGAGGCGGAGACGTCGCCGAGCCCCCACGAGCCGACGAGGAGAGCGCCGATCGTCGCGACGACGACGGCCCGCATTCCGAGGCGCGACGGCGCACGGTGCCGTGAGGGACGGCGCCGCCGGGTCGTGAAAGCCATGGTTCTGCTTCTCAGTCGTGTAGTCGGTCGTGGAGATGAGCGAAACGTCGACACGACGAACGACACGGATGTCGCAGCGAGTGCGGAGGCCCCAGACTCCGGAGGGGAGCACGCATTCCGCGCGGGCTTCCGAAGATGAACGTATAGGTCGGCCTCCCTCTCGCCATAGAGAAGTGAGCCCCCCTTGTCGGGGCCATAACCGATGAGAAAAGGACCGGGGTGAAGCCGAATATGGCGCCTTTTGACGGGTCCTCGCGAAGGAGTTCTAAGAAGTGAGCGCGCGCGACCGGCTCGGCTCACTCCTCCCGTCAGGTCCCGTGCAACGCTCGGGCCCCACCCGGCCACGTACTCGGTACACGCCCGACCGACGAAGGATGGACCCGATGACGCGACGCACACTCGACGACCTGCTCTCCCGCAGCGACCCCGCGACCGACGACCGGGCGCCCGGTGTCCGCACCGCCCTGCACGCCGTGGTCGCCGAGACCCGCGAGCGCGCGCCCCGCCGTCCCGCGCGGTCGAGGGCGTGGTGGCTGGCGGCTCCCGTCCTCCTCGTCCCGGGTCTCGTGCTGGCGACCAGCGCCGGCACCGACGTCCGCTCGGTCCCCGACTTCACGATCCCGATCAGCTACACCACCGACTCCGGCGCGGCGGTGTCGTGCTCGATCGACTACTTCAACGGCGAGATCGACTACCGCGAGGTCACCACCTCCGCGACCGACTACCTCCGCGCGCAGGACTGGAGCGGCGTCGGCCAGCGGATCCACGACGACGCGCTCGCCTACACGACCGATCCCGCCTGGCTGGCCTCGGACATGAACAGCGACGGCCCCGGCCTCTCGGAGGAGACGATCCGCTGGCGGGCCTGGATCACCGCCGCGGACGACCACATCCTCGACACGATCCCCGAGGGCGTGATCGTCGAGGGCGACGGCGGCCTGGGCGGCAGCACCGACTGCACGGGAGAGCTGTGATGAGCGCCGGCGAGGCGGCGCCGTCCATGGCGCGCAGCGTCGTCCGCTCCCTCGCGCGCGACCGGGAGGCCGAGATCACGGCCCTGGTCGAGCGGGAGGCGCCGGACCTGCTCCGCTACTTCGCGCGGCGGACGGCGAGCCCCGAGGACGCCGCGGACCTCCTCAGCGACACCCTCCTGATCCTCTGGCGGAAGGAGCGGTCGATCCCCGAGGACGAGACGCGCGCGCGGATGTGGGCGTTCGGCGTCGCCCGGCGGGTGCTCTCGGGCCAGCGCCGCACCGCGACCCGGAGGAGCGCGCTCGTCGAGCGGCTGGCGGAGGAGCTCCGCATCACCCCGCCCGCACCCGCCGACGACGCCGCGGAGGACGTCCGCGCCGCGATCGCGCAGCTGAAGCCCGTCGACCAGGAGATCATCACGCTCGTCTACTGGGACGGCTTCTCCCTCGCCGAAGCGGCCGAGATCCTGTCCCTCCGCGCCGCGACCGTGCGGAGCCGGCACGCGCGGGCGCGGGCGACGCTGCGGGACGCGCTGGGGGCGGCGATGTGAGGAGGGGTGCGGGGCACGGTCGCACCCCTTCACCCGGCACCCCCTCCTGAGTAGCATCCCCCGCATGAGCAGGCTCGTCGTCTCCGTCCTCACCTCGCTCGACGGCCGCTTCGAGGGGCCCGGGCACGACCTCTCGGCGCTGCCGTTCGAGGACGCGTTCAACGACCACAACCTCGAGCTGCTGCGCCGCGCGGGCACGCTCGTCTACGGCGGCCGCTGGTTCCGCGACAACTGGGACAGCTGGAGCGCCGTCGCCGCGGACGGGACGGCGGGCGAGCGGGAGCACGAGACCGCGCGGCTGGTCACGTCGCTCGACGCGCTGGTGATCAGCGACTCCCTGGCTCCCGATCCGGAGGCGCCGTGGGCCGCCACCACCCGGATCATGCCGCGGGAGCAGGGTCCGGCCGAGATCGAGCTGCTCAAGCAGGCCGACGGAGGCGACCTGCTGATGTTCGGCAGCGGCACCACCTGGAATCCGCTCCTCGAGCAGGGTCTGGTGGACGAGCTGATCGTCCTCGTCGGCGCCGGACTCGCGGGCGGCGGGACGCCGCTCTACTCCGGGGCGCCGCAGCACGGCCTACGCCTCCTCGACGCGACGGTTCTGCCGGGCTCTGAGCTGGTGCGGCTCCGCTACGACGCGAGCGGGGCCGGCGGGCGCTGAGCGGGACCTGCCGACGCGCGAGGACGCCGGCGGACCTGCGCCCTTCGAGCCGTCGAGGCGCTCGCCTCCGCCGGGGTGCGCACGACCCCGGCTGAGACAGGGCGGCCTCCCTCAGGAGCCGACGCCCCCTCCCGTCAGCTGACGTCGTGCGCGCGAGGCGCAGGGGCCGCCCCGGACAGCGAGCGGTCGCCCGACGCTGCAGGCCTGCGGAGTGCCCCGGCGCACAGCCGGACCCCCAGAACGACGCTCGTCACGCCTCCCGCCAGCAGCCCGGCACACACCGCGGTCCAGATCGTCATGCTCGAACTCGGCACGGCGTGCAGCCCGAATACGAGCCCCGCTCCGCTGCCGACCAGCGCGGCCGCGACCAGTGGGATCGTGAGCGCCGAGCTCTTCTCGGCGGCGGTCCACGACGAGCTCCACAGGACCAGAACGGCGCCGATCGGCCAGCCGATTCCGGGGATCAGCAGCCAGCCGAAGGCGAAGACCAGGGAGGCCGCGACCGCGAACCACCGACGGGCGAGAATCCCCCGCACATTTCCGTGCTGAACTCCGGCCTGGACCTGATCTGACATGCGTCGGAGCCTACGGAGACGGACGGGACCGCGGCACGAACTGGCGCAGGGCCCCCGCGCACCGGCACACGGCGCGGCGAGAATCGCGTCTGTGGCGCAGCGAACGCGCCACCGTACTCCGAAGCCTTGGCCACCTGTGCACGCCATCAGTACCTTGTCACGCAATGTTCCACCCGGAACAAGAAACGGAGACACTCATGTCTGGATTCAGATCCAAGCTGATGGCGGGGATCGCCGTCCTCGCACTCGCTCTCACCGGAGCCGCGCCTGCGAGCGCGAGCACGGAAGCCGAGCACTCGGAGGTCGTCATCGCCCGCGAGTTCCTCTCGGAGTACGGCGTTCCCTCCGAGACGCAGGACGACCTGGTCGAGGCGTACCTCGCCGGCGAGGCGTGGGACTCGCTGTCGAGCGCTAACCCGACCGTGATTCTCAATCAGATTTGTCAAGCCAGCGGGGATGGTTTGGCTCGCCTGTTCTTCCTTCTCTCCCAGCGTTTTTTTGCCTGGAAGGCACGTAGTGCCGAGCAGGGTCGGGGGCGGGAGCGCAACCCGGAGGGCGGAGGAGGAGAGGTTGTCGGCGCGATGTGAGGGAGCGCAGCGACCGCGTGCCGAGAACCTCGGAGGAGCCGGCCGCGCAGCGGCTTGCGCGGACACTGGAGGCCCGTACGCTGCCGAAGGCTTCCAGGCAAAAATGCGCACAGCGCTCAACACCGCCGCCGGCCAGAGGCCGGTGTTCGCTCGGGTCTGTGAACCGCGACGCTCGTCGCGGCGGCTCTCAGTGGTCTTCGGTGAGGTGGCGGTAGATGGTGCCGCGAGACACGCCGAAGGTGTCGGCGATCTGCTGGACCGTGTAGGTCTTCTCGTCGTACATCGCACGCGCCTGTTTCGCCTTCGTCGGCGTCATCTTGAAGCGCCCGCCGCCCTTACGTCCGCGAGCTCGAGCGGCGGCAAGGCCGTCGTGGGTTCGCTCCACGATGAGGTCGTGCTCGAACTCCGCGATCGCGGCGAGCATGTGGAAGAACAGCCGGCCGCCCGGAGTGGTGGTGTCGATGCCCTGAGACAGCGCCTTCAGTCCGACGCCGCGCTGCTGGAGGCCGTCGGCTACCTCTTTCAAGTTCCGCACGGACCGGCCGAGGCGATCGAGCTTCGTCACGACGAGGGAGTCACCCTCGCGGAGGTAGTCGAGAGCGTCCTCGAGCGCGGGACGCTTCGCGAGTACTCCGGAGGCGTGCTCGACGAACACCTTCTCGCAGCCGGCTGCCGTGAGCGCATCGGTCTGAGCGTCGGGGTTCTGGTCTCTGGTCGAGACGCGCGCGTATCCGATCGAAGCCATAGGCCTGACTGTACTGCGAACGTAGGTTGCGGGTCATAGCTCTCGGACACGGGCCGTGGAACACGGCGCGCCGATTGGACCGCCGCGCTGCTCGACCGTCTCGTAAACGATCGTTCGCGAACACCTCGGCAGTGGTCGCTCAAATCGATTTCTGTCGATAACATCGGTGCATGCCGATTGATCACGTGCGGGGCACCTCTGCCGCCGTCTCCCTCTTTCACTCTTTGGCCGACCCGAAGCGTCTCCAGATCGTGCGGCGACTTCAGCATGGTGAGGCTCGGGTCAGTGATCTAGTGGCGGAGCTGGGCGTGGCGCAGTCGACGGCTTCTGAGCACATGAGCTGCCTGCGCGAGTGCGGCCTGGTCGTGGGGCGTGCAGAGGGACGGCAGGTGTTCTACTCGTTGGCCCGTCCGGAGCTGATCGATCTTCTCGAGTCCGCTGAGGCACTTTTGGAGGCGACGGGGTTCCAAGCGGATCTGTGCGGCACGTTCGGGGCGGAAGCACGGAGCGCACGTGACGTGGACGCTGCCGCATCGGAGGTCCGTCGGGGCGTGGAAGTGGCGCCGTGATCGGCACTATCGCGGCGGCAATCGGACTGTTCGCTGCGACGAACATCGATGACATCGTGGTTCTGACGGTGCTGTTCCTCGCGTCCGCCCGTGGCTCGCTGCCGGGCTGGAAGGTTGTGGCGGGGCAGTACCTCGGCTTCGCGACTCTCGTCGCGATCAGCGTCGTTGCCGCCGCCGGGTTGACGATCATCCCGGATGAGTGGGTGGGGCTTTTGGGCCTGATCCCGCTGGCGATCGGTCTGTACGGGCTCATCCGCACCCTGCGCAGCAGGGGCGATGATGACGACGACGATGACGAGAGTTCGATCAGTGCGGTCGGGCTGCTGGGCGTTGCGGGGATCACGATCGCGAACGGCGCGGACAACATCTCCCTCTACACGCCCGTATTCCGCACGAGCCCGATCGCGGACACGGTGGTCACGATCATCGTGTTCTTCCTCCTCGTCGCGGTGTGGTGCCTGATCGCTCGCGTCGTCGGCACGAACAAGACGGTGACCGAGCTGTTGGAGAGGGTCGAGCACTGGCTCGTGCCTGCCGTATTCATCGGCCTGGGTCTGTTCATCCTGATCGAGTCGGGTGTTCTGCCTCGACTCCTCGAGCTGTTCTGATGCCCGCCACGCGCAGGCTCGTCCTCCGAGTGGCTTTCATCGCTGCGCTGATTGCGGCCGCGTTCGGTCTTGATCAGCTCACGAAGAGCTGGGCCCTGACAGCGCTGGAAGACGGACGCACGATCGAGCTCGCTCTCGGAGCGCGGTTCGAGTTGATCTTCAACCCCGGCGTCGCCTTCGGGATGGGCTCCGAGCTGGGACCTGCACTGGCGGTCGGACTGATCGTCATTCTTGTGACCCTCACGGTGTGGGTGTTCGTGCGGACCATCCGCGGGGCTCCGCTGGGTGGACCGGCACTTCTCGCTCTCGCCGCCGGCGGTGGCGCAGGGAACATCTGGGACCGCATCAGCCGAGCCGCGGACACGCCGCTGGGCGGAGAGGTCGTCGACTTCATCGCGGTCGACTGGTTCGCGATCTTCAACGTCGCCGACATCTTCACCACCTGCGGCATCGCCGGCTGGGCCCTCCTGCAGGTCTTCGGCAGAGCGGACGCGCCCCAACCACAGACGAGCGAAACCTGATCGAGGCGCAGCCCTGAGCCTCACCGTTCGCCGGATCACGGCGCCGTCCCCTTGTTTCTGCCGACCACCGGCCTGACAGAAAGCACCACCCGTGAAAACCAGCACCAAGGTCAACCTGATCGCCATCGCCGCGGCTGTCTTCGTCGTCGCGGTCATCGCCGCGATCGCGATCTTCCGGCCCTTCTCCGCCTCCCGCGAAGAGGTCGCCGCCGCGACGCCCGTCCTCGAGCAGAACACCCACATGCTCGATCAGGCGGAGGACGGGAAGGTGACGCTGGTCGAGTTCCTCGACTTCGAGTGCGAGGTCTGCGCGGCCGTCTACCCGACCATCGAGCAGCTGCGTGAGGAGTACGCAGGCCGGGTCACCTTCGCGACCCGCTACTTCCCGATTCCCTCGCATCGCAACTCCGAGAATGCCGCTCTCGCCGTCGAGGCAGCAGCGCGGCAGGACCGGTTCGAGGAGATGTACGACCGGATGTTCCAGACGCAGGCGAGCTGGGGCGAGAGCCAAGACTCCAAGGCCGACGTGTTCCGCGGCTTCGCGGAGGAGATCGGCCTCGACCTGGAGCAGTACGACGCGGATGTGGCCGACCCGTCGACGCTCGAGCGGGTGCGCTTTGATTTCGAGGCGGGCAAGGACCTGGGGGTGCAGGGCACGCCGACGATCTTCGTCAACGACGAGGCGATCCAGCTCGAACGCCTCGAAGACATCCAGGCCGCTCTCGACGCCGCTCTCGCCTCGTGAGCGCCCTCAGCCGCCGCGCCCTGCTGGCCCTTCCCCCGCTCGCGATGATCGGCATCGGGACCAGCGGATGCGCGCGGGACGACCTCGCGGAGCAGTACCGCGGCGGGTCGAACAAGAACTACGTCGCCGGTGACGGCACCGTCATCGAATGGCCTGTCGGCAGCCGCGGCGAGCCGGTCGACTTCGCCGGAACGAGCGAAACGGGCGACGCGATCAGCTCCGAGGATTACCGCGGGCAGGTGCTCGTCGTGAACTTCTGGTACGCCGCCTGCGCCCCCTGCCGCGCCGAAGCACCCGACCTGCAAGCGCTGCACGAGCAGTACGACGGGAACGGAGCGGCGTTTCTCGGTGTCAACGTTCGCGACCAAGCCGACACCGCCACCTCGTTCGCGAACACCTACGGCATCACCTACCCCTCGATCATCGATACCGACGCCGCCGTGGCCCTCGCGTTCTCTGGGAAGTTCGCCGCGAACGCCGTCCCTACCACCCTCGTGCTCGACGTCGACGGCCGACCCGCCGCGCGGATCCTCGGCCGGGTCACCGCCCGCTCCATCCTCGACACCCTCATCGCGGACACCATCGCGGAGGCGGCCTCGTGAACTGGGGAGAGGCTGTGTTCAGCGGCCAACTCCTGCTCGCCGCGCCCATCGCGGTCCTCGCCGGCCTCGTCTCGTTCGCGTCCCCGTGCGTGCTCCCCCTCGTCCCCGGCTACCTCGCCTACATCGGCGGAAACCCCGACCTCGCCACAGGCAGCCGGCGCCGCCTCGTCGCCGGAGTGGGCCTGTTCATCGCCGGTTTCGCCGTCGTCTTCATCGCCTACGGCGCCGCGTTCGGCGCCCTCGGGACATGGCTGCTCGAATGGCAGGACACCGTCACCCGCATCCTCGGAGTGCTCGTGATCCTCATGGGCGTCGTGTTCATCGGGCAGGTCCGGTTCCTGCAACGCACCATCCGCCCCCGCTGGAAACCCGCGACCGGACTCGCCGGAGCACCCCTGCTCGGTGTGGTGTTCGGGCTCGGCTGGACACCCTGCTTCGGGCCCACCCTCGCCGCGATCTCCGCGCTGAGCCTGGACGGCGCCTCCGCCGGCCGCGGCGCGTTCCTCGGCCTGCTGTACTGCCTGGGCCTGGGACTGCCGTTCCTGCTGATCGCCCTCGGATTCTCCTGGGCCGCCACCGCGACCAGCTTCCTCAAACGCCACATCCGCACCATCAACCTCCTCGGCGGAGGGCTACTCATCCTCATCGGCACCGCCATGGTCAGCGGCCTGTGGACCCAGTTGATCTACCGCCTCCAGAACCTGATCAACGGATTCGTCCTCCCCATCTGACCCGTCACCCCCGCCCCGAGAGGACCACCGAATGAGCGCACTCACCCCCGCCGAGACCGAACAGCTGACCCGACGCGGGCTGCGCCTGGCGCAGTTCACCGTCGCCTACAACGTCATCGAGGGCATCGTCGCGATCGCGGCCGGTATCGCCGCGGGACTCGTGTCCGTGATCGGGTTCGGCATCGACTCCGGCATCGAGTCGATCGCCGCCGTGCTGGTAGGGCTGCGCCTGGCGGCGCGGCTGCGGCATGGTGAGGCGGACGAAGCGAAGGAGCGGCGCACGTTGAAGTTCGTCGCCGTGACGTTCTTCCTCCTCGCCGCCTACGTGAGCATCGAGGGCATCCGCAGCCTGATCGCGGGTGACGCTCCCGAGTCCTCCCCGGTCAGCATCGTGCTCCTGATCCTCTCGATCATCGTCATGCCGGTCCTTGCGGCGGTGAAAACGCGTGTCGGGAAGAGGCTCGGAGACCCCCTGATCCTCGCGGACGCAGCGGAGACTCGGATCTGCGTGCTGTTGAGCGTCTCCACCCTCGTCGGGCTCGTCCTCTACGCCCTCACTGGAGCCGCGTGGCTTGACCCGGTTGCAGGGTTCGTCATCGCTCTCTTCGCCATTCACGAGGGACGCGAGGCCTGGGAAGGCGAGCTCGTAGAAGACGACGATGACGATGACTAGAGCGGGCGCCGACAGGCGAGCCACGAGCGGGCTGACGATCGATGTTCCGGGGCAGACACCCTCAACCTCAGAAGTGCTCTCCTCGGGTGCGACGCGCACGGCGGGAGGATGATCGGAGAATGATGATCGAGGTTCTTCACATCGACGACTGCCCGAACTGGAAGGACGTCGGCCCTCGCCTGGACCAGGCGCTGAAGTCCACCGGCCACTCCGACATCCCCGTCACCTACCGGCTTCTGGCGACACCGGAGGACGCCGCCGGCGTCGCTTTCGCGGGTTCCCCGACGATCACCCTCGACGGGGAAGACCTGTTCCCGTCGGGCGGGCGGACCACGGATCTTGCCTGTCGGATCTACTTCACGCCGAGCGGGCTGGCGGGTCTTCCGACGACGGAGCAGCTCGTGGAAGCGATCGCTGCCCGTGAACCCTGATTCCTCCGTCACCTGTTCCTGCTGCGGACGGGCCCGCCGTCGACGTCAGGTTCACGCACTCAACGATGGCGCCGCGTACGTGTGCCGGCGGTGCGGGCTCTGGATAGCGCTGCGCCCGGGCAGCGATCACCCCCGCGCCTCCTCATTGTCTCGGCGCTGACACGCCGGAACTCAACGCCGGTCAGGTCGTTCGGGTTGCTCTCAGCCCGAGCCGGGTGCGGCCGCGAGGCTTGAGGACGGACAGGGCGGTGATAACCACGAGAACGACGGCGCCGCCGGCGGTCGCGACGACCAGTTGCGTGCGGGTTCCCTCGAGCGTGGAGGGGATGAGCCCGTGGCGGGCGGCGAGGGACATCGTCTCGATGAGGCGCGTGTGCAGCAGGAGGACTGCGGTTGCGAAGACACTCAGCCACAGCTTGATCGCCACCCAGTAGTGGCGCACCAGTCCCCAGTGCGTTCCGAGGCCTTGCAGGATTCCGGTGGCGAGGGAGGCGAGGGCGAACGGGATGATGACGAACGTCCCCAGCGGGTCCAACGCCAAGTAGGCGCTTCGGACCGTGAAGGGGTCGCTGCTGGTCGCTCCGACGAGCGCGATCGCGAGGAACGCGCCCACCGCGCCGAACCAGCCCACGGACACCAGGACGTGGACGGTGAGGGCGACTCGGCGAGCTCGCGGGCCGAGCATCATCAGTGATTCATCATCTGCGCCCCGCCGCCGGTGAGCAGGTGCACGACGATGAAGCCGATCGCGAGGACGACGACGACGACCATGAACACCTTCACCCAGCGGGGGCGCTCCGGGACGGGCGACGGCGTGCCAGACGGGTTGGAGTCACTCATGCGCTCAGCCTAGGCACCCGCCCAACCCATCCCGTATCGATGTGGTGCGTTGCCCCTGCCCCGACATCTTCGGTCAAGTCGGGAATCTTCCGCCCGATCACCCCGTTGTCTGATACCCCCGGGGGGTATACCGTCGGATCAGGCCGGAAGCGGCCGGAAGGAGTCATGATGGCGCAGCACCACCTGCACGATGACGAGCACGAGAGTGCTCACCGCACCGTCGAAGCACGCGACGTCGACGCGGGAAGGACAGGTCATCACGTGAGTACGGCCCCTGACGGGCACGCCGGGCACCAGATGCGCGGAGCGCCTGATCCTCACGCAGGCCACAACATGACGGCGGGCGCTGCCGGCCACGGCGGCCACGGCGGCCACGGCGGCCACGGCGGCCACGGCGGCCACGGCGGCCACGGCGATCATGTCGGCCAGTTCCGGCGGTTGTTCTGGATCATGCTGGTGTTCGCGGTGCCGGTGGTCGTGTTCAGCGGCATGTTCTCGATGATCCTGGGCTACTCCCTCCCCGACGTTGCGGGGGTCGGCTGGATCTCGCCGGTGCTCGGGACGGTGATGTACGTCTGGGGCGGCCGGCCCTTCCTGCAGGGGGCGGTGTCGGAGCTGCGCTCGAGGACGCCGGGGATGATGCTGCTGATCGCTCTGGCGATCACGGTCGCGTTCCTCGCGTCGTGGGGTGCGAGCGCGGGGCTGCTGGATCACGAGCTGGACTTCTGGTGGGAGCTGGCGCTGCTGATCGTGATCATGCTGCTCGGGCACTGGATCGAGATGCGCTCTCTCGCGCAGACGTCCTCGGCGCTGGACTCTCTCGCGGCGCTGCTGCCGGATGAGGCGGAGCGGGTGCGCGAGGGTGAGGTGGAGAAGGTGTCTCCCGCGGACCTGGTGCAGGGGGATGTCGTGGTCGTGCGTCCCGGCGGCCGGGTGCCGGCGGACGGCCGGGTGCTGGAGGGCACCGCGGACGTGGATGAGTCGATGATCACCGGGGAGTCCCGCCCGGTCAGTCGCGGCCCGGGATCGATGGTCGTGGCCGGCACGGTCGCCACGGACACGGCGTTGCGGGTGGAGGTGACGGCCGTCGGCGACGACACCGCTCTCGCCGGCATCCAGCGCCTGGTCACGGAGGCGCAGAACTCGTCCTCCCGGGCGCAGCGCATCGCTGATGTTGCCGCCGGGTGGTTGTTCTGGTTCGCGTTGGGCGCGGGAGTGATCACCGCGATCGTGTGGTCGCTGCTGGGCAGTCCCGACGAGGCGGTGATCCGCACCATCACGGTTCTGGTCATCGCGTGCCCGCACGCGCTAGGACTCGCGATCCCGCTGGTGGTGTCCATCGCGACCGAGCGGGCCGCGAAGGGCGGCGTCCTCGTCAAGGACCGTCTCGCGTTGGAGAGCATGCGCACGGTGACCACGGTCCTGTTCGACAAGACGGGCACCCTGACCAAGGGCGAGCCGACGCTCGCCGCCGTGCACACTGTCGACGGGGTGAACGAGGAGCAGCTGCTCGCGGTCGCTGCGGCGGTCGAGGCGGACAGTGAGCACCCTCTCGCTCGGGCGATCGTGGCAGCCGCGAACAGCCGCGGCGTGCGGGTGCCGGCAGCGACCGGTTTCCAGGCGTCGACCGCTGTCGGCGTCACGGCGCAGGTCGAGGGGCGTGCGGTGAGCGTGGGCGGTCCGTCGATGCTGCGCGCGCACGACGCTGCCGCGCTCGAGCAGACGCGCGCGTGGGAGGCGGAGGGGATGATCATCCTCCACGTCCTCGCCGGCGGTCGGGTCATCGGGGCTCTCGGGCTCGCGGATGAGGTGCGGGAGGAGTCCCGGCAGGCTGTCGACGCGCTGCACGCGATCGGCGTGCAGGTGGTCATGATCACCGGCGACGCGGAAGCGGTCGCCCGCACCGTGGGCGAGGAGCTCGGCATCGACCGGGTGTTCGCCGGCGTGAAGCCGGAGGACAAGGCCGCGAAGGTCATCGAGTTGCAGCGCGAGGGCCGACGGGTCGCGATGGTCGGTGACGGCGTCAACGACGCTCCCGCTCTCGCGCAGGCCGACGTGGGAATCGCGATCGGCGCAGGCACCGATGTCGCGATCGCATCCGCCGGGGTGATCCTGGCCTCCGATGACCCCCGGTCGGTGCTGTCCGTGATCGAGCTGTCCCGGGCCAGCTACCGGAAGATGAAGCAGAACCTGTGGTGGGCGGCCGGCTACAACCTCCTCTCCGTCCCCCTGGCCGCGGGAGTGCTCGCGCCGATCGGGTTCGTGCTGCCGATGTCGGTCGGGGCTCTGCTGATGTCCGCGTCCACGGTCGTCGTCGCCGTGAACGCGCAGCTGCTGCGCCGCCTGGAGCTGTCCCCGCAGGCCAGCACCCGCGCCGCGCGCGAACGCGACACCAGCCCAGTCCGTCACGAGGAGGGCCGCAGTACCGTCCAGGTGCGCCCGTAGTCGCCGGAGGCGACCACTCCGCGCTCGTCGGCGGCAAGGACCCACTGTTCTTCGCCGTCGACGAGCGCGAACGCCTCCGGCTGCCCCTCGAGGGTTCCGTGGCTCTGCCAGGAGCCCTCGAGAGTTCCCGTCCACAACGTCCCGTCGACGTCGACACCGACCAGCTGCCCGCCGGCACTGCCGTCCACGAGGAACAGGGCGGGCGCGCCGGAGACGGGCCGGAACGTGACCGCGGCGTCCTCGCTGACCTGTAAGCCCGTCTCGGTCGTCGCGAACACCCGGTCGGGACGCTCGGGGTCCACGGTCAGATCGCGCAGCGGCAGTTGCGCAGACGGGGTCCATGCGGCGCCGGAGTCGTCGCTGCGGAGGATGACGCCGCGGCTCGCGTCGTACCCGTACACGCGGGTCGCCGCATCGGTGAGAGCGACGGTCGCGAGGTCGTGGAAATCCGTCTCCCCACTCAGGGACACCGGCTCCCAGGTCGCGGCCGCATCGATGCTGCGGATCAGACCCAGGTTGGGTCCTGGCGCGGACCTGTCGGCGGGGTCGGGATGCCCGGAGGCGTAGAACACTCCCTCCGGGGTGATCGTGAACCCCATCGTGTCCTGCGCCCGGCCGGCGACCGGCCCTCCGCCCGCTTCGTCGTCGGTCGGGGTGGGGCTGGCCGGGTAGGTGTCCGGGAGGGTGTCGGTGGGGATCACCCACACTCCCGAGTGCGCAGCCGCGTAGGTGAGCCCGGTCACCGGATCCCAGCCCAGCCCGTGCACGTGCTCCAACCCTGCCGGCGCGGCCACGAGCGCGCCCGTCTCCACGCGGCCTGACGAAACGCAGCCGGTGAGCAGCGCCACCGTCACGGCGGCGCCGACGATGACGGCGAGACGCCGCGTGCGGCGCGAGCGGTGCCCGCAATGCTCAGCCAAGGCCGACACCCAGATCGCTCATGAAGCCTTCCGGGTCCACGGGGCTCCCGTCCACGCGCGTTTCAAAGTGCAGGTGACAGCCGGAGGAGGCGCCGGTGGAGCCCACGAGAGCGATCAGGTCGCCGGCGGCGACCGTGTCACCCACGTCCACGAGCAGGTCGCTGTTGTGCGCGTAGCCGGTCTCGATGCCGTCGCTGCTCGCCAGCAGGATCCAGTTGCCGTAGCTGCCGGCGTAGCCGGCTTCCTCGACCGTGCCGCCAGTCGCTGCGACCACCGGGGTTCCGCAGGGGGCGGCGAGGTCGGTGCCCTTGTGGAACGCGCTCACGCCCGCGACCGGGGCATCCGGGCGAGGACCGAACGTGCTCGAGATGCGCCCCGCGACCGGCACCCGCCAGGTAGCGGACGCGACCTCGCTGTCCTCAGTGGATGCGGCGGACTCTTCTGATGCGTCGTCCACGAGTTCCGTGGCGACGGCGGCGGTCACCAGCACCTCGGGTTTGGCTTCCGCGCCGAACGTGTCCCGGGTGACGGTGAGCTGCACCGCGCCGGCCGCGACGAACGTCTGCGGCTGCGCCTCGCTGACGGCCAGGGTCGTGGTCTTGGTCGGGGTGCCGTCGACGGCGAACGCGGGCATGGAGGAGGTCACCGCGATCATCGTGACGAGAGTCATCGCGGACATCCCAGCCAGGCGCGGCCGCATCGTGGCCGTGCCCGGCGGGGCCGGGCGCGGGCGGGCCGCGACGCGGGCGGCGTGCTGCAACGCCTGCGCGTCGGCTCGCGAGGGCGCCGTGTACGTCACCCGGCGTCCGAGCGTGAGCGCAGCCTGCCGCGGGGAGGCATCGCGGGTGCGGGTTCGGGTGCGGTGCACGTCGCGGCGGCGCGGGTCGCTCGTCGGCGTCGACGCGGCGCTCACCGGGCGACTCCCGAGCGAAGCGGACGGGGGTGAAGAGGAAGGCGGTGCATAGGGGGACGTTTCTGGTTCGAGCGCCCTCAGAGGGCGCGAAGAAGTAGAGGGTGGGGATCGCCAGGTACGGCGACCCCCACCGGGGCGCGGCGGTAGCGCGCACGGGCGCGACGCAGCAGCGCTCCGCCTGCCCAGGAGGGGGAAGGGGCGTCAGAAAGACGGGTCAGCGGGACGCGAGGAGATCCTGCATGGTTGCGATCTCCTCGGTCTGGGTCTGCACGATCGTGTTCGCCATGTCGATGGCGTCCGCGTTCTGGCCCTCGTCGACCTCGGTCTGCGCCATCTCCACGGCGCCCTCGTGGTGCATCATCATCTGCTCGAGGAACAGCGTCTCCGCCTCGGCGCCGGTCGCGCTCTCCAGCGAGGACATGTCCTCGTCGGACATCATCCCGTCCATGCTGTGATCCATGCCCGACATCGAGTCCTCAGCGCCCCACGCGCTGATCCACTCCTCGAGCTGCGCGATCTCCGGACCCTGCGCTTCCTTGATCTGGGTCGCGAGGTCGGTGACGTCGGTGCTGATGCCGTCCTTCGCGAGGATCATGTCGGCCATCTCCACCGCCTGCTCGTGGTGGGGCTTCATCATCTGCGCGAACATCACGTCCTGATCGTTGAAGTCCGCCTCCGCCGCAGCAGTCGAAGACGGCGACGCGGACGCGGACGAGGAGGAGCTGCTGTGGTCCATCCCCTCCATGCCGCCCGTGCCGGAGCTGTCCGAGCAGGCGGCCAGAGTAATTGCGGTCGCCAGAGCGAGAGTCGAGGCGAGAAGAGTGCGCTTGTTGTTCATGAGTGTCGTATCCGTTCAGTCGGTAGCAGGAATCGCCGGAACCGCGCCCTGCGGGCGGGGTGATGAGGTCGCAGCGGACGCTGCGACGACAGGCGAATCAGGTGCGACTGATCGACAACACCGTCAACGACGGCAGATACACATGGAACTTCGCGCGCGGAACGAGCAGCAGAAGACGCGGACCCGCGTCGAGCACGCGCGCGAACAGCGCCGGCACCCGGGCCAGGAGGATCAGGGACGCGAGGAAGAAGACGATGACGCACGTCGCCGCCATCAGAGCGCACCCCATCGCGCAACTGTCATCACACGGCACCATCGGCACGACCGCGCCCTGATCGGCGCCAGCCACGAGAGCCATCCCGCCTGTCGACGCAGCTACCGGGTCGGCGTGAGCATCGGTCTGCGCATGCGTGTGTCCTGCGGACACAGACGCGTCGGAATGGCTGCCCATCATCGAGTGCATCGCGAACACGCCCAGCAGCAGAGCCGCCAACGTCAGCACCACGACCACCGCGCGCATCAGCGGCGCGGACAGCTTAGAAACGACGCTGTCGCTCATGATCCACACCTCCGACACTGCTCGTCACTCGTCCGAGGGCATCAGAAGGGACGCCCATGCATACCCCCCTAGAGTATGCAGAAAGCAGCCGGAGCGGCTGAAAACCCCCTCCGTACCCGTCCGCCCCGCGCAGCAGCGGACGAGCTGCACCAGCACCCGGGGGATGAGGACACCGTGACCGAGCAGACGAGCGAGCAGACCGACATCACCGGCGCCCACGGCTACATCTCCGACAAGGACCAGTACCTCCGCCGCCTTCGCCGCATCGAGGGGCAGGCTCGCGGCCTGCAGAACATGGTTGAAGACGAGCAGTACTGCATCAAGATCCTCACCCAGATCTCCGCGATGACCAGCGCCCTCGAGTCCGTCGCGCTCGGTCTCCTGAACGACCACCTGAACCACTGCGTCCTCGAGGCCGCCGCAGCCGGCGGCGACGAAGCGAAGATCAAGCTGCAAGAAGCCTCCGACGCCATCGCGCGGCTCGTCCGCTCCTGACGTTCAAGTGCGCAACCCGCCCTGAATGACGCCGGCGGTCCTCGACGCAGCGGGATACCGGCGCCCTGGCTAAGCGTTCCCGCTTGTCCTTCGACGGCTTCACGGCAGTTCGATCCGCTGCGATCCGTGGGATGAGGCGAACGAACACGACCGCAGTAGCGCCGCAGCCTGGCGCAGGCGTGCCGAGGTGAGCGATGACATCGGCTATCGGGGCAGCAGTTCGGTTCGTAGGGTCGGACTTATGGAACCGTCTCGACAGCTACCCGCCATCGGCGCCCCGGCCTCCCGCGCGCTCGAGGAAGCGGGCGTGCACGATGCGGACGACCTGCGGCGGGTGGGCCTGGACCACCTCGCGACCCTCCATGGGGTAGGACCTAAGGCTCTCCGACTTCTCCAGCAGACCCTCGACGCCGACGCGCGCAAGCGGTGACAGCCGATCGATCGGGTGCTCTCCATGCACCCCGAGCATGTGTGTTCCTGCGACATGCTCGCGCCTTTGAGCTGTCCGGAGCGGCCCGTCCGGGCTGTTCTGCCGCCAGTGGTGGCGGGGGTCGCTGACATGATGACGGGGTGCTGATCGCGTACCTGGACGAGTCCTACACACAGGACTTCTACTTCATCGGCGCTGCCGTGACGACACAGGAGAAGTGGGAGCAGCTCGAGCACGGCTACGCCGCTCTCCGGGAGCAGATCGCCGCGGATCACGGGGTGCCGGCGGATGTCGAGTTTCACGGGCACGAGCTGATGGGCGGCGCCGGCGAGTGGGCTCCTCTGCGCGGGAAGCATCGTGAGGCGGCGGGCATCTACGCGGCCGCGCTGCGCATCGCGCAGGAGGCAGAAGTCCGCTACCTGTTCCGGGGCGTGGACGTGAAGCGCCTGAACGCCCGGTACCGGTACCCGGAGCAGCCGCACAAGATCGTGCTGCAGCACCTGCTCGAGCGGGTGAACGAGTACCGCCGTGACGTCTTCTCCTTCGATACCGAGGAGGTGATCGTCGTCGCCGACGAGATCGCGACGCAGGAGGAGCACCGGCGGCAGTTCGAGAGCTACCGGTCACTGGGCACGCCGGGCTACCTGACGAGCCGCCTTAACCTGATTTCCTCCCCGATCCAGTTCGCGTCCTCGAGGAACGCCGCCGGGGTGCAGGCGGCCGACCTCGCGATCTACCTGCACCGGCGTCGGCAGACGGTGACGGAGACGCACCCGAAGTCCGCGGCGACGATGACGCGCCTGGGCGCTCTGATCGACGCGTCGACGTCGCACGACCGGATCTGGACGCCTTAAAAACGAAGACCCCGCTAGGCGGGGTCTTCGGCTGGCAACGTTCCGGGAACCGGCCCGTTGTGACGATCACGATACACGCGGATCCTGGACGAGTCACGGCGTCACGGGCGCCGCCGCTCGATGAGGATCGTGTCGCGCCAGCGGCCAGCCTCCGGCCCGTACGTCATCTGCGCGATGCGCTCCCGGATGCCCACACGCCGGAATCCAGCGCGGTCGTGGAGGGCGAGACTGGCGGTGTTCTCGGGGAAGATGCTCGACTGGATCGTCCACAGGTCCGCGTCGTCCGCCGCGGCGATGAGCGCGGCCAGCAGCCTCGATCCGACGCCGCGGCCACGTGCAGCGGCGGCGATGTAGACGGAGTGCTCGACCACGCCCCGGTAGACGGGGCGGGCCGAGACCTTCGACAACGCGGCCCAGCCGAGGATCTGTTCTCCGTCGACGGCGACCAGGCGCCCGACGTCGAGCTTCCCCGCGTCGAACGCCTCCCGCGTGGGCGGTTCGGCCTCGAAGGTGGCGTGCCCGGTCGCGATCCCCTCGCGGTAGATCGTCTCGACCGCCGCCCAGTCTCCGGGGGTCATCGGCCGGATCGCGGTCATGAGCAGCAGCTCCCTCCGGCGGATCCGATGTCGGTGGAGCAGACGCCGGTTTCGGGGAGCACGAGCTGGACGCGCCGGGCGGCGGCGTGATCGCCGGCGAGTTCGTCCGCGATGGAGCGGACCTGCTCGTAGCCGGTGGCGAGCAGGAAGGTCGGCGCACGGCCGTACGACTTCATCCCGGCGATGAAGAAGTTCGGCTCGGGGTGGGCGAGTTCCGCGACGCCGTGGGGGTCGACGGTGCCGCAGGAGTGCAGGTTCGGGTCGATGAGCGAGGCGAGGGCGCGGGGTGCTTCCACGATCTCGTCCAGGGAGACGCGGATCTCGCGCAGCATGTCGAGGTCGGGCCGGAACCCGGTGGCCTGCACCACGACATCGACTTCCACGCTCTCGCGCTCCTTCCGGCGGCGCCCCATCACCGTGACGCCGCCGGAGGGGGTCTTCTCGAGGCGGTCGATTTCGAAGCGGTCCAGGAGGGTGATCGCGCCGTCGCGGACGAGCTGGTGGACGGTGCCGCCGAGCTTGCCGCGCTCCTCGAGCTCGTCGTCGCCGGAGCCGAAGACGCGCACCGGGCTCGTGCCGCGGATCGCCCACGTGATCCTCGTCTCCGGTTCCTCGCGGGCGAGTCGAGCGAGCTTGATCAGGGTGTTCGCGGCGGAGTGGCCGGCGCCGACGACGAGGACGCTTTTCCCGGCGAACCGGGCACGGTCCGCACCGAGCACGTCTGGCAGTGCGTGGCTGAGGTGCTCCGCGACATCAAGGACACCGATTGGGTCAAGGCCCGCGGAGGCGAGCGCGTTGGGCGTGGAGTAGGTGCCGGAGGTGTCGATGACCGCGCGCGCGGTGACGTCGACGGCGCCCTCCGGAGTGTCCAGGCGCAGCAGGAACGGGGTCGCAGCGCGGCCGGTGGAGCGGGTGCGATCCATGCCCTCACGAGAGACGGCGGTGACACGGGAGCGGTAGCGGATGACCGGGGCGAGCTCCGGGGTCGCGGCGAGAGGAGCGAGGTAGTCGCGGACGAACTCGTGCCCGGTGGGCAGCTTCTTCGCTGCGGGGGCCTCCCAGCCGGCGGCGTCGAGCAGGCGCCCGGCGGCCGCGTCGACCAGGAACTCCCACGGGGAGAACAAGCGAGTGTGACCCCACTGCTGCACAGCGGCACCTGCGCTCTCACCCGCCTCGTAGACGATGACGTCGAGGCCGCGCTCGAGCAGCTGCGCGGCGGCGGCGAGACCCACGGGGCCGGCGCCGATGACGGCGACGGGCAGGCCGGTGAGGCGGCGCTCGTCGGTGCGGGGCGGGACGGTCAGCAGCAGGGTCATCAGGTGCACTCCTCAACATCGACGGTCATCGATGGATCGAGTCTGCCCCGGCATATCGATGGCTGTCAATGTGTGGGAGGGTGGAGGCATGGCGACGACCGAGCTGACTCTCACCGCGGCGGCGGCCGCGTGCTGCGCGCCGCTCGCGCGCGAGCCGCTGAGCGCCGAGGGCGCGGAGCTGCTGGCGCGAGCGTTGAAGGCGATGGCGGATCCGGCGAGGCTCCGCCTGGTGTCGATCGTGGCGTCGAGCAGCTCGGGCGAGGTGTGCGTGTGCGACTTCACGGAGCCGGTCGGGCTGAGTCAGCCGACCGTGTCGCACCACTTGAAGATCCTCGTGGACGCCGGGATCCTGGCCCGCGAGAAGCGCGGCACGTGGGCGTACTTCTCCCTCGTCCCCGGCGCGCTCGACTCCCTCGCCGGGATGCTCACCCGCGTCTGATCAGGCGGCCGTGACCCTCGCCGCGAGAGCGTCGACGCGCGCGGCGAGCTCGTCGTAGGCCGCATCGAACGCGGCATCCGTGCCGGCAGGTACCGGGTCGGGGATCGACCAGTGCAGCGCGTCCGAGCCGAGTTCCTCGTGCGCGGCGTCGCAGACGGTGATCACGAGGTCTGTGTCGGCGGCGACGTCCGCGAGCTGCTGCGGGGCTCCTTCGGGTAGCGGGAGGCCGTGGCGTTCGGCGGTCGCAATCGCTCCGGCGGCCACCGCGGCGGCCGGGTGGGTGCCGGCGGAGGCGACGGGGATGGGGCTGCGCTGCGCCCAGAGCTGCGCGGCGAGCTTGGAGCGGGCGGAGTTCGCGGTGCACACGAACAGCACTCGCCGCGCTGCGGCGGTGGTCGAGGGCCCGAGCTGGTCGAACGCCCCGGGGATCAGATGGACGTAGCTGCGGCGCCGGTCCGCCTCCGAGCGGCGACGGAGGATCATGCCTTCGCGCTCGAGGACGGCGAGGTGGTGCGCGACGAGGTTCGAGGGCATCCCAAGACGGTCCTGCAGCTCCCGCGGCGCGAGGTCTCCGAGGGTGAGCAGGTCGGTGATCCGCAGGCGCGCGGGGTCGCTGAGGGCGGCGTGCCGGGCGGCGCGCGCTTCGAGTTCGGTTCGCTCGGTGTTCATTGACTCAATCTTGACTGAGTGATCGTGAGCGGTCAAGATGGCCGACGACATGGACACCACTTCCCCTCCTCCGCTCGCTCGTCGGGCCGTGGCCGAGTTCCTCGGCACCGGTCTGCTCGTGGCGATCGTCGTCGGCTCCGGCATCGCCGCTCAGACGCTCTCCCCGGACGACGTCGGTCTGCAACTGCTGGAGAACTCCCTCGCGACCGCGCTGGGGCTGGCGGTGCTGATCCTCACTCTCGGCCCGGTGTCGGGGGCGCACTTCAATCCGCTCGTCTCCGCCGTGGACGCGGTCCTCGGTCGTCGCGACCGCACCGGCCTGCTGGGGCGGGAGCTGGCGGTGTTCGTGGGCGCGCAGCTGCTCGGAGGCATCGGCGGCGCGGTCCTCGCGAATGCGATGTTCGAAATCCCGTCCTCGATCGCGACGACGGAGCGGGTCACTGCCGGGCACCTGCTCGGGGAGGTCGTCGCCACCGCGGGCCTGGTCCTCGTGATCCTCTCCCTCGCCCGTACGCACCGAGGCCCGCTCGCGGCGGCCGCGGTCGGCGCGTACATCGGTGCCGCGTACTGGTTCACGTCCTCGACCTCGTTCGCGAATCCCGCCGTGACTCTCGGCCGCGTCTTCACCGACACCTTCGCCGGCATCGCCCCCGCCTCCGTCCTGCCGTTCGTCGCTGCGCAGCTCGTCGGCGCCGCGATCGGCGTCGGCATCGCCGTGTTCCTCTTCCCGGGCGCCGCCCGGGCCGCCGGGGACCTTGTGGTCCCGGCCACCTCGACCTCTTCACACGTCTGATTCGAAAGGCCCATCTGATGCATCTCGTCGCTATCGGCGGCAGCGACGCGGGGATCTCCGCCGCGCTGCGCGCCCGCGAGCTCGACCCGTCCGTCGACGTGACCGTCGTCGTCGCCGACTCGTACCCGAACTTCTCCATCTGCGGGATCCCGTACTACTTCTCCCGCGAGGTGCAGCCATGGCAGTCGCTTGCGCACCGCAGCCACGCCGATCTCGAAGCCACCGGCATGACCCTGCGCCTGGACACCTTCGCGACGGACATCGACGTCGCCGGGCAGCAGCTCACCGTCCGCACCCCCGACTGCTCGCTCGACCGGATCGGGTACGACGAGCTGATCGTCGGCACCGGCGCCCTCGCCTCCTCCGCCGGCATCGCGGGAGTGGACGCACTGGGGCCGGAGGACGGAGTGCACGTGCTGCACTCGATGGGCGACACCTTCGCGCTCGAGCGGTTCCTCGACAGTCGAGACCCGCAGACCGCGATCATCGTCGGCGCCGGCTACGTCGGCCTCGAGATGGCCGAAGCCCTCACCGTCCGCGGCCTCCGAGTCACCCAGCTCCAGCGCGGCCCGGAAGTGCTCTCCACCCTCGACCCCGAACTCGGCGCCCTCGTCCACACCGAACTGACCGAGCGCGGCGTCGAGGTTCTCACCCGCACCACCGTCGCCTCGATCGAGAAGACCGCCACCGGCCTCGCCGTGCACGCCGACCACGACGGCACACCTCTCACCCGCACCGCTGACGTCGTCCTCCTCGTCGTCGGCGTGAAGCCGAACACCGACCTGCTCGCCCGCGCCGGAGCGTCTCTCGGCGCCGGCCGCGCGGTCGTCGTCGACGAGGCGATGCGCACGGGCCTGCCGCACGTGTTCGCGGCAGGCGACGGAGTGACCACGCACCACCGTCTGCTCGGCAGCACCTACCTGCCGCTGGGCACCACGGCCCACAAGCAGGGACGGGTGGCCGGCGAGAACGCTCTCGGCGGCGATGCCCGGTTCGCCGGCTCGGTCGGCACGCAGGTCGTGAAGGTCTTCGACCTCGTCGCCTCCCGCACCGGCCTTCGCGAGCACGAGGCCCTCGCCGCGGGCTTCGCGCCGGCGACGACGAGCGCGGTCGCGGACGACCACAAGCGCTACTACCCGGGCGCGCAGCCCATCACGATCCGCATCACCGGCGACACCCGCGACGGACGTCTGCTCGGCGCGCAGCTCGTCGGACGCCTCGGCACCGAGACCGCCAAGCGCGTCGACACGTACGCGACCGCCCTGTTCGCCGGGCTCACCGTCGAGCAGGTCTCCGACCTCGACCTCTCCTACACACCCCCGCTCGGCTCCCCCTGGGACGCCGTGCAGATCGCCACCCAGACCTGGACCCGCACCACCACCGGAAGCAGCATCCCCGCATGACCGAGAAGCCCACCGTCCTCTTCCTCTGCCAGCACAACGCCGGCCGCTCCCAACTCGGCGCAGGCCTGCTCGAAGTCCTCGCCGGCGACCGCTACACCGCCACCTCCGCCGGTCTCTCCCCCGCCGAGACGGTGAACCCCGCGATCGCTGCGACCGTCGCCGAGCTCGGCCTCGACATCAGGAACCACATCCCCCGCGCCGTCACCGTCGAGGACCTCGAGAACGCGGACATCGTCATCACCATGAAGCCCGGCCTCACCCTCCCCGCAACGCCGACCGGCCGATTCCTGGAGTGGAAGTTCCCCGACCCGACCGACTGGAGCACCGAGAACGTCCGCCCCCTCCGCGAGGCCGTCGCCGCCCGGATCCAGACCGAACTCCTCACCTAGACGCGTCAGGCGGCCGCAAGGGCGATGGTGGGTCTGCTCCTCGATGGCGACTCTGGACCGTGCTGCAGAAGCGGGGTGACGGGATCGTTCGGCCGGGGCGGGGTGGGGTTGAAGGTCGTCTGGTCACGGAAGATCGCCCAGATGACGTTCATACGGCGCCGGGCGAGAGCGATCAGAGCCTGCTTGTGCGACTTCCCCTCCTGGCGTTTCCGATCGTAGAACGAGCGCGAGACCGGGCAGTTCCTCGACGCGATGAACGCCGCCTGGAAGCAGGCGTTCAACAGCCGCCGGTCATAGCGACGTGGCCGGTGATGGTTGCCGGAGATCTTCCCGGAGTCCCGCGGCACGGGAGCGAGACCCGCGAAGCTGGCCAACCGGTCGGGCGTCTCGAACGCGGCGAGGTCAGTACCGGTCGCGGCAAGGAAATCCGCGGCGAGCCTGCGCCCGAACCCAGGAATCGACACCAGAAGATCCGCGGATCTGCTGTCCTGCAAAGCGGCTTCGATCTCCCCGTCGAGCTCGGCGACCTCGTCGCGGATGCGGAGGAGATCACGCGCGGACCGGCTCACCAGCCGAGCCGCTGCCCCCTCCCCCACGACGACCGATGTCTGCTCGCGCGCGGCTTCCACCGCCGTCTTCGCGACCGCCGCGGATTTCCAGCAGCCCTGTCCCTTCAACCACGCCGCCAGCCGGCTCTCCCCCATGCGCCGGATCGCACCGGGGGTCGCGTACCGGGTGAGCAGCACCAGAGGTCCCCTGGTCGTCGCGTAGTTGAATGCCCCCTCGAGCGACGGAAAGTAGTGGACCAGGATGGCGCGCAGGCGATTCACGGCGCGGGTGCGATCGTGCACCAGGTCTTCTCGTCGCGCCGAGAGCAGGCGCAGTTCCGCCGTGACCTCGTCGGCCTGGCGCATCAGCGTCACGTCTCGCCGGGTCCGCGCTTGGTCGGCGATGATGACCGCGTCCTTCGCGTCTGTTTTGGCTTCGCCGCGGTAGGCGCCCGAGGCGTGATGCACGACGCGGCCTGAGATGTAGAACAGCGGCTGCGCATGCGAGTGCAGGAGCGTCTGCAGCAGCCCTGTCCCGCCGTGGTTGAGGTCCGTTGCCCAGGCGACGTCGGTGCCGCCTGGCAGGGAGGCGACGTCTCCCATCAGGGTCAGGATCGCCGTTTCTCGGTTCTTGAACCGTTGGGAGAGCAGCTTGGTTCCGTTGGCGTCGATGACGACGCAGTGGTGTTCGGTCTTGCCGGCGTCGATACCGGCCCAGAGTTGGGGCACGCAGGGTCCTTCCGTTGAGGGTGCGGTGCGCCGTGAACGACCTTGCCGGCATGTCCTTACGGGGCGATCTGGTCGCGTTTCTCAATGAGCGGTCCTGCCGTTGCGGGGTCCCGGGCGGCTAATCACGGCGTGCCATCAGTCGGCTGAAGGCGGTCAGCCATACCCGGGACCCCTGGCGCGTTCCGGAGCCTACAACTGCCCCGGATCCACGGAAATAACGGTAAGGAAGGTGGTCGAGGAGAAGCGTCCTGATGGCGATTACACGATCTCCACCTATGAGGACGGATCCGTCAGTGTCGTCCGCATCGGAGGAGAAGGCGCCGACGTGAAGACGCGCGGCATCAGCGAGTGCTCCGTGAGCGGGTCCGCGCGGAACGGCTGCAAGATCGACACCTGGGTCGGACTGGTGAGCATGAGCTTCTACACCTCCTACAACCTGTCGAGCAACACGGTGACCGCCAACCCGTGGGGCCCGGCCTGGACGATCGGGGGAGCCTGTGGCTCGTCGCTCAACTACCTCGGCCGACCGCTCGCCAACCGCGCGCAGATGCTCATCAACGCGCAGATGTGCGGCGTCCCCTACAACACGACCTTCGAGTTGCGCCTGACGGTCTCCGGAGGAGCCGCGACGGTGAGCTGGAGCTGACGAGCAGAGCTCATCCGGCTCACTCCAACGCGCTGTGCGCCCGCCGCGTCCTCACGAAGCGGGCGCACAGTCGCGTCCCGAGAACAAGGCTGGTGCCACCCCCGACCAGCCACGCACCAGCCAGGACCGTCCACGTCGTCATACCGGAACTCGGCATCGCCGACAGCCAGTAGTAGAGCCCGATCGCCCCGCCGACCACCACGGCAGCGACGACGGGGATCACCAGCGCCCCCCTCTTCTCCGAGACGGTCCAGGACGAGCAGAGGAGAATCGCGACGGCGCCGAGGAGCCAGCCGAATCCGGGAATCACCAGCCAGCCGAAGGCGAAGACCAGCGAGGCGACGACGGCGAACCAGGGGCGGTCGAAGATCGACCCGCCGCCCCCAGCGAGCGATCCGCCGGCGGCCTGCGCGATCCGAGAGGGACTTCCCAGTTCAGCGATCCGCTCACGGGCGGCATCGTCGTCGAGGCCGTCCAGCTCTTCGCCGATCCCGCTCCAGATCTCACTCCGGAGGTCGGCGGGCACGCCGGACAATGCGATCCTCAGCTCCTCGAGGTAGCGCGCCGCCGCCGGCGATGTCGTCGTGCTCATGACGTTCCCCTTCCGATCGTCTCGTTCACCTGCCCGACGAAGGACGGCCACTCCGCCCTGAACCGCCCGAGCTCGACCTTCCCCACGTCGGTCAACGAGTAGTACTTCCGAGCCGGACCCTGCGTACTCGGGACGACGACTGCGGTGATCGAGCCTCGGTCCCGCAGCCGACCCAGGAGTGGGTACAGGGTGCCGATGCTCCCGATCACACCGACCTCCTGCAAGCGCGTGGACAGTTCCCACCCGTACATGGGAACGGTGTCGAGCAGCCCCAGGATGCAGAACTCGGCTACGCCCTTTCGAAGCTGTGCCCCGACTCCATCTATCATGCGTGACAGCATACGCGTATGCCCGGAGTGGCGCCATACGACCGCGACGTCGGCGCGGTCGAGCCGAGCCCCGTCTGACCTCGGCACCGAGAGCGCCGCGACACTCCCGCGCAGCCGACGATCCATCCGGTCGCCCCGACGCGGTCAGTGGCGCAGAGGTTCCGCTCCCCGGCAACGTCCGCCGTGCCGATGGCCGGCAGGGGAGGAGCCGGATCGACGACCACGTCGCCTCCCTCCCCGCGGTCGACCGCGTCTTCCTGGTCGGCGCGGGCGGATCGCTGATGGGCGTCCAGGCCGCTCAGTACCTGCTCGACACGGCCGCGATCACGCCCGCCGCCTCCTACAACTCGGACGAGTTCTTCTTCCGCGCGCCCGCCTCGGTCGGCCCCGGCGCCCTCGTCGTCGTGCTCTCGGGCACCGGCGAGACCCCCGAGACCGTGCGGGCCGGCGAGTGGGCGCAGGAGCGCGGCGCCACCGTGGTCGGAGTGACCCTCAAGCAGGAGGGACCGCTCGCGCTCGCCCTCGACGCCGCCTTCGTCGCGCAGACCGGTCAGGGCACGCAGCTCGTGCTGCAGCTGCTCGCGCTCGCGGTCCTTCGCCGCGACGGGGTGGACGTGACGGATCGGCTCGAGGCGCTGCGCGCCCTGCCGTCCGCGATGGTCGCCACGGTCGCCGCCTTCGAGCCGAGGGCCGAGGAGCTGGCCGCCGCGATGAAGGACGTCCCTGTGACCTACCTCGTCACCTCCGGGTCGCTCATGGGCCCCGGTCAGACCTTCACCACCTGCTACCTGCAGGAGATGCAGTGGATGCACGCCGCGACGATCAACACGGACGAGTTCTTCCAGGGCCCCTTCGAGGTCTTCGACGGCGAGACGCAGAGCCTCGTCTTCCTCGCCGAGGACGCGACGCGGCCGATGGGCGAGCGCGCCCGGAACTTCCTCGACCAGTACAGCGGGACGACCCACTACGTCGACTCCCGCGACCTCGAGCTGCCCGGCATCGCGGCGCCCCAGCGCGCCTTCGTCGCACCGCTCGTGTACTCGACGCTGGTCTCCCGGCTCGCCGCCCACTGGGCCGCGGTCCGGGGCTACGCGCTGGAGGGGCGCCGCTACATGTGGCAGTTCGCCTACTGAGCAGCACCGGGACCGGGAGGCGGGGGCGACTGCGGTCGCCCCCGCGCCCCGCCCTCCGCTCACCCCGCGACTGTCAGTGACACCTCGACCGCCACGTCCTCCGTCCCCTCCCCCAGTACCGTCTGCCTCACCTCGACCGCGTCGAGCCGGAGGCCGCGGTCTCCGGCGGCGTCGAAGAGCGCGACGATCGCCGGATGCAGGGTCCCCTCGGGCAGTTCCTCCCCGTCGCGGGGGCGCCAGGTGGCGACCAGCTCGGTGCGCCCCGGGAGGATCGCGGCGAGACCGGCGAGGTCGCCCTCCGCCTCCGCCGACGTCGGCCAGCAGCAGACGAGCTCCGCCGAACCCGGCTCGCCCGCGCGGAGCGCCGTCCAGAAACGTCCCGTCGGCCCGAGCCCTGCCGCGTGCACTCGGGTGGCGAGCGCGCCGAAGATCTCGTTCGCCTCGTCGTCGCCCGGCCCGTCGGCCTCGTCCAGGGCGATCGTGAGGACCTGGCCGACGTACGGCTGCGCCGGCATCGTCCGCTCGGCGACCTCGACCGGCACGGCGAGCGCCCGCAGCGCCACCTCGGCGGCCTCGAACGCCCGGTCCTCCTGCTCCCGCTCCGCGAGCACGCGCTCCCTGTGCGCCTGCAGCGCCTCCGCCGCGGTGCCGGCTCGAGTCGCCGCCGCGACCTCGGGCAGCGGCACCCCCGCGCTCCGGAGGGCGCTGATCACGACTCCGACCCGGACCTGGGCGTCGGCGTACCGGCGGTACGACGACCGCTCGTCGACCTCCGCCGGGACCAGCACGCCCTTCTCGTCGTAGTGCCGGAGCGCCTTCACGCTCAGACCCGTCACGCCTGCGTACTCCCCGATGCCCACCATGCCTCCAGCATCCCGTCTCCCCCGGCGGGAGGGTCAACGAGCGGGAGGGTCAATGGGCGGCAAGGTCGACCGTCCCGCTGGTCGACCGGCGGGACGGGTCGACCGGCGGGACGGCTAGCAGCGGAGCCGGGCGGGAGGCGACGCGACCGGCGTCGGCGGACCCGACCCCGCATCACGTCAGGCGCCGACCCCTCAGCCCTTGCGCCTCACCGCGCGCTCACCAGCCCACGGGCCCCGCGCTCCCCGCCTCGTACTCGTCCAGCGGAGCGTCGCCCGCGGCCCAGGCGGAGAGCACCGGAGTGATGATGCGCCAGCACTGCTCGGCCACGTCGCCCGGGACCGAGAGCAGGGTGTCGCCCTGCAGGATCCCGGCGAGGACCTGCGCGTAGGGGTCGAGCGTGGCCGCGCCGGGCTGCGCCGTCAGGGTGGTTCGCTCGAGGTCGGTCAGCTCGTCGGCGCTGTTCACGACCAGGTCGAGGCTGACGTCGCCGCCCTTGAGGCCGATCCGGAGGACCGTCCCGGCGTCGCCCTCGGCCGCCTGCAGGCCGCGCGGGGGCGTGGCGGCGCGGAAGTGGATCGCCACCTCCCGGCGCGGGTCGCCGATCGCCTTGCCGGAGCGGAGGACGAAGGGGACGCCCGCCCAGCGCGGAGTGTCGACCTGGAGCAGCAGCTGCGCGAGGGTCTCGGTGCCGGTCTCGGGGTCGACGTCGGGCTCGTCGACGTAGGAGGGGAAGAAGCGGCCGTCGACGCGGCCCTCGGTGTAGCGGGCGCGGCGGGCGGAGGAGGGGTCGTCGCGCCAGAGCCGCACGGCGCCGAGCACCTCGGCCATGCGCGCGTGGACCTCGTCGGGCGCGACCTCGTCGGGGCGCTCCATCGTGGTCAGCGCGAGCACCATCAGGAGGTGGCTCTGCAGCATGTCGCGCAGCGCGCCGGTCTTCTCGTAGAAGGCGGCGCGGCCCTCGATGCCGAGCGTCTCGTCGTAGACGATCTCGACCTTCTCGATCCACTCGGCGCTCCAGCTCGCCTCGAGCAGGCTGTTGCCGAAGCGCAGGCCCAGCATCCCCAGCACGGTCGCGTTGCCGAGGAAGTGGTCGATGCGCCAGAGGCGGCTCTCGGGGAGGACCTTCGCGAACGCCGCGTTGAGGGCGATCGCGTCGTCGAGGTCCTCGCCGAACGGCTTCTCGATGGCGACGACCAGCTCCTCGGGGAGGTCGAGCTCGGCGAGCGAGGCGGCGACCTTGTGCCCCATCGCCGGCGGCAGGGCGACGTAGAGCACCGGAGTCGACGGGCAGGCGTCGAGGAGGGCCTTCAGCTGCTCCGGGTCGGAGGCGTCGGTGGCGACGAAGCGCGCGCGCGACGCGAGCGCCTCGACCGTGTGCGCGGCGACTCCGGCCGCCTCGAGGCTGCGACGGACGAGGCCCTGCCACTCCTCGTCGGTCTGGGGCGTGCGCGCCGCCCCGATCAGCGTGAGCTCGAGGTCGCGCGCGAGCTCGGCCACCCGGCCCAGGCCCGGCAGCAGCAGCCGCTCGGTGAGGTCGCCGCCCGCTCCGAGGATCGCGATGCTCCGCTGCTCGCTCCCCAGCGCCGCGGCCTCGGGGATTCCGATCTGCTCCGTCATGGTGTCTCCCTCGTAGCCGTCGTGAGTCAGCGGCCACAGTACGCGCCGGGCCCTGCCGCGAGGCCGGGAGCCGGGAGGGGTTGAGGAAGCGGGCGCGGAGTGGCAGGGCCGCGCGGTCGGGAGCGAGAGAGCTGCCCGACCTCCGCTGAGAGGCGGCCCGCCGTGTCGGGGCGGGGAGCCCCTTCTCAGCCGACGTCGGCGCGCGACCCGCGGACGCCCGGCCCGCCGCAGCCGTTCCGCACAGCACGTGATCCCCCTCCAGTGCTCGTCCGGCGGTACCCTGCCCGCATGCGCCTGCGCCAGGTCGTCCTCGACACGGAGGACGCCCGCGCCCTCTCCGCCTTCTACCTCGCCCTGCTCGGCGGCGAGTACCGCCCCGGCGACGAGCCGCCCGCGGACGGCTCCGACGACGAGGCGGAGTGGGTCGCGATCGTCACCGCCGACGGCGCGAAGCTCACGTTCCAGCGGGTGGCCGCCCTGCCGCGCGCGACCGGGCCGGAGGGGCCCGTCCCGCAGCAGCTGCACCTCGACTTCATGGTCGCGGACGCCGACGAGCTCGACCGGCAGAAGACCCGGGCGCTCACCCTCGGCGCCGAGCTGATCGAGGACAGGAGCGACGACCCGGAGGAGGCGCTCCACGTCCTCGCCGATCCGGCCGGCCACCCGTTCTGCGTCTTCGTCGCGCCCGACTACCCGGCGGAGTAGGGGCGCGCGGCTTCAGCGAGCCGCACGCGTCGGATCACATGCCGGTGATCGTGACCGTCGTCGTCGCGGCGATCACCGCGGCTCCCGTGACGCTCGCGGCGGTTCCCGCGAGGACGGCGGCGGCCGCCGGCCCTGCCCAGTGCTGCGCCGCGAGCGACCTGATCGCCTGCCGGTCCGGAATGCCGGGCCTCGGCGAGAGCGCTCCGGCCGCGTCGAGCAGGCCGATGAGCGCCGCGTCCGACGGAAGGGGCGCCGTCCGAGCCGCGAGGACCTCGGCGACCCGGATCCGCAGCCGCTCGTCCTCCGCCGGCTCCACGGCGGCGACCCGCTCGAGGAGGGCGGCATGCAGCTCCCTCCGAGTGAGGCGGGCGATCCACCAGGACACGCTGCGCGGTGCTCGCTCCGCTGCGATCCACCCGAGTGCCCCGTCGAGCACGGCGTCCCCGAGCGCGGACCGCTCCGGCCCGAGGGCGACGGCTCCGGCGTCCACCTCGACGCGCCGCTGGAGGGAGAGCTCCGCGAGGACGGAGGCGGCCAGGACGGTGTCGAGAGCGCCCGACGAAGCCGCGGGCCGCCCGTCGCTCCGCCGCAGCAGGAGGAGGAGAGCGACGGGGATGGGCGGCTGCCCGGCTCCGGGGGGCGCAACGGCCGGCGGGGTGGTGGGAGAGGGCATTTCCGAGGAGTTCCGTGTCGAGTCGTCCATCCCTCGAGCCTGGCACCCGACCCGTCGAGACCGCATCCGCCGGGCGACGGGTCCTCCGTCGTCCGCCCGATCGACCGGCCGGACACGCCCGAGAGCCCACGTCGCGCCCCGAAGCGGACCGCTCCTCCGCCACATCCGGCGTCAGACCACCCCCGCCGCCGTCCCCGACACGATCAGGTCGGCGCGGTCGCGAGTGGCCTCGATCAGCAGCGCGTTCCGCCCGTCGACCTCGGAGGCCCAGGCGGAGGCCGCCTCGGGGGCGCGGCCGAAGGAGACGTGGCGGTCGACCAGGCGCTCGAAGCGCTCGGTCTCGGGAGTCGCGCAGAACCAGGCCTCGTCGAACTCGGCGCGCAGCAGCGCCCACGGGCCCTCGTCGACGAGGAGGTAGTTGCCCTCCAGCACGACGAGCGAGGCGGAGGGGTGCACGGCCAGCGCGCCGGCCACTCCCTCGTCGACGGTGCGCTCGAAGGTGGGCGCGTAGACGACGTGGTCGGTCTCGGCGCGCAGCCTCCGCACCAGGGCGAGGAAGCCCCAGCCGTCGAACGTGTCGAGGGCACCCTTGCGGTCGTGGCGGCCGAGCTCGTCGAGCGTGGCGTTGGCGAGGTGGAAGCCGTCCATCGGCACGAAGGCGGCGGTCCCCTCCCCCGCGAGCTCGTTCGCGCGGGCGACCACGGCCCGGGCGAGCGTGGTCTTGCCGGCCCCGGGGCTGCCGGCGATCGCGACGATCGCGCGGCGGCCCGGCGAGGTCAGCGCGAGCGCGCGCCCGGCCAACTCGTCGAGGCCGGGCCGCACCGCGTCGGGCGCGACCTCGGTCTCAGGCCTCGCCACGGCTGCTCTCCAGCGCGTTCACCAGGAAGCCGTGGGCGTGGCGGGCGAGCGCGGGGCCGTCGTTCCAGAGGTTCCGCCACACGGCCAGGTCGTTCGAGAGGGTCGGCGAGACGACGGCCGACGAGAAGGACTCGAAGGTGATGGGTCCGCGGTAGTCGATCGCGGCGAGGGCGTGGAAGAACGTCGTGAAGTCGAGGTGGCCGCTGCCGAGGTAGCCGCGGTGGTTCTCGCCGATGTGGACATACCCGAGACGATCCCCGACCAGCAGCACCGGGCGGAAGAAGTCGTCCTCCTCGATGTTCATGTGGTACGTGTCCAGGTGGATCAGGACGTTGTCGGCGCCGATGTCGTCGGCGAGGCGCAGGGCGTCCGCGGCGGTGTTGATGACGTTGGTCTCGTAGCGGTTGCAGATCTCGAGGCCGAGAGTCATGCCCTTCGTCGCAGCCTCGGCGGCGAGGTCGGTCAGCACCGAGACGACGTTCGCGCGGCCCGCGGCCGAGAGGGGCGCGCTGTACTTGCCGAGCGCGCTGTAGAGGGCGCCGGTGAAGTGGGTGCCGCCGAGCGCGTGGGTGGTCTCGAGGGAGTCGGCGAGCAGCTTCGCGCCGCGGGCCACCACCTCCGGGTCGTCGCTGGAGACGTCGGCCGAGAAGGCGAGGCCGCGCGAGCAGACGATGCCGAGGTCGTTCGCCTCGAGGGCGGCGCGGGCGGAGGCGGTGTCGAGGTTCTGCACGTCGTGCAGCGAGAGCTCCAGCAGGTCGAATCCGGCCGCCTTGGTCTGCTCGATCGTCGCGGTCACTTCGTCGGGGGTGGTGCCGCCGGCGAAGACGAGGGCGTGCACTCCGAGAGGGTTCGTGGTCATGGTGGTGCTCCTTGGTTCGAGAGGTTCAGAGGCGGCGTCGGGCCGCGGGGTCGGTGTCGAGCAGGTCCGCGAGGAACGCGTGGCCGGAGGTCGCGAGGGCGACGGGGTCGTGCCAGAGCTCGCGCCAGAGGCCCATGCCCTCGGCCGAGGCCGGGGGCTGGACGGCGGGCGAGAAGCTCTCGAGGGTGAGCGGGCCGCGGTAGCCGGAGTCGGCGAGCGCCGCCGCGAGCCCGGTCCAGTCGGTGCTCCCGGTGCCCAGCTCTCCGCGGTGGTTCTCGGAGGCGTGGAGGTAGCCGAGCAGGTCGCCGGCGTCGCGGACGGCGCTCGCGAGGTCGACCTCCTCGAGGTGGGCGTGGAAGGTGTCGAGGTGCAGGAGCACGTTCGGCGCGTCGAGCTCGCGGAGGAACGCGGCGGTCTGGGCGGCCGTGTTCAGCAGGTTGCTCTCGTAGCGGTTCACGTACTCCGCTCCGACGACGACGCCGGCGGGAGCGGCGGCCGTGGCGACCCGCCGCAGCACGTCGAGCGAGCGCGAGCGGGCAGCCATGTCGGCCGCGTGCTCGTACTTGCGCATGGCGGAGTAGGTGACTCCGCCGACGTACCGCGCGCCGATCGCCTCGGCGAACCGCACCCCCGCCAGCAGCCGCTCCTCGCCGCGGCCGGCCGTGGCCTGGTCGGTGATGTCGGAGTCGGCGTCCAGCGCGAGCGAGACGACCGCGTCGATCCCGTGCTCGTCGAGCAGGTCGGCGGTCCACGCGGAGGCGTCGGGGTCGGCGGGAGCCGGGATCTCGATCAGGTCGAAGCCGATCGAGGCGGCGGCGCCGATCGCGAGGCGCCCCGACTCCGGCGTCCAGTCGCCGACGAGCAGGCCCGCGTGGACCCCGATCGGCGACGAGCGCTCCGTGCTCCCGCGGTGCAGGAACTCGGGGTGCATCAGGCGGCCTTCGCGCCCGTGATCAGCGAGACGAGCTCGTCGCCGCTGGTCTCGGCGGTGCGGCGGCCGGCGACGGCGAGGCCCGCGCGCATCACCCACACCTGGTCGCTCAGGCGCATCACCTGGTCGAAGTTGTGGCTGATCAGCAGCACGGCCACTCCGGCGTCGCGCAGCTTGAGGATGATCTTCTCGACGCGTGCCGTCTCCTGAACGCCGAGCGCCGCGGTCGGCTCGTCCATGATCACGATCTTGCTGCCCCAGCCCGCGGCCCGGGCGATCGCGACCGCCTGGCGCTGGCCGCCCGAGAGGCGGCGGACCTTGCTGGTGACCGGCGGGACGTTCACGGCGAGGTCGCCGAGCAGCTCCTGGGCCGTCTTCTTCATCTGCGTCCGGTCCAGGAACCGCACCCCGGGCACGCCCTTGGTGAGCTCGCGGCCGAGGAAGAAGTTCTGCCACACGGTCAGGTCCTCGACCAGGGCGAGGGTCTGGTGCACCGTCTCGATGCCGCCGTCCCGCGCGCCGAGCGGAGTAGTGAAGTGCACCACGTCGCCGTCGAGGGTGATGGTGCCGGAGTCGGCGGGGTGCACCCCGGAGAGGCAGCGGACGAGGGTGGACTTGCCCGCGCCGTTGTCGCCGATCAGGGCGGTGATCTCGCCGCGGCGCATCGACATCGACGCTCCCTTGAGAGCGTGGACGCCGCCGAAGGACTTCTTGATGTCCCGCGCTTCGAGCAGGATGTCGCTGGTCATGGCTGGGCTCACTTCTTCTGGTAGCGGGTGATGAGGGCGGCGAGCACGACCACCAGGCCGACGGCGAGGGGCTGGTAGAACTGCGAGACGCCGAGCAGGGTCAGGCCATTGGTCAGCGCGGTCAGGAGGAACGCTCCGATGATCGGGCCGACGATCTTGGCCTTGCCGCCGGTGAGGCTCACTCCGCCGAGCACGACGGCCGCGATGGAGTTGAGCAGGTACTGCGTGTTGATGGCCGGCTCCGCGGCGCCGACGCGGGCGACGAGGAGGAGCGAGCCGACTCCGGCGAGGACGGCGGCGATGATGTACACCGCGATGCGCACGCGTCCGGCCTTGATGCCGTTGGCGACCGCGCTCTCCTCGTTGCCGCCGACCGCCTGCACGTGCAGGCCGAAGCGGGTGCGGAACATGACGACCCAGGCGACGACTCCGATGACCGCGGCCAGGATGATCGGGTAGCCGATGATCCCGATCGAGCCGGTGGTGAGGCGGAGCAGCTCGGGGCTGCCGACCGTGATCGGCTTGCCGTCGGAGACGATCAGCGCGAGACCGGTCGCCACCGAGAGCGTGCCCAGTGTCGCGATGAAGTCGGTGACCTTGCCCTTCGCGATCAGGAAGCCGTTGATCACTCCGATCAGCCCCGCGAAGAGCAGGGCCGCGAGCGCCGAGAGCCAGAAGCCCCAGCCGGCACTCCAGCCGATGCCGAAGCCGACCGCTCC
This sequence comes from Rathayibacter sp. AY1C7, assembly GCF_002931865.1. Lineage (NCBI taxonomy): Bacteria > Bacillati > Actinomycetota > Actinomycetes > Micrococcales > Microbacteriaceae > Rathayibacter > Rathayibacter sp. AY1C7. Next base: position 47,140 of record NZ_PSWB01000013.1, read on the forward strand.
GACGGTCATCGTCGCCGAGATCGAGAGGTCGATGCCGCCGGTGGTGATGACGAAGGACTGGCCGATCGAGAGGATGACCAGGATCGCGGCGGCGACGAGCATCGCCTTGATGTTGCCGAGGCTGAGGAACGTCGGCGTCGCGATCGAGAACACGATCACCAGGGCGACGAGCCCGATCGGTGCGGCGTTCTCGGCCCAGAAGCTGAGCTGACGGAGGTTCGCCAGCAGCGGGGAGGCGCTGGCCGGGGGTCGGGCGGTGACTGAGGTCATGGTCGCTTCCTGGGTTGCCATGGGCGGGAGGTCCTACTTGCCGGGGACGAGCGCGGCGAGCGGGTTGTCGAACTCCTCGAACGGCTGGGGGAAGGCGCCGAGGGCCTGCTCCGCGGTCTCGGAGGTCACGAGCGCGGTGGGCGACTCGATCTCGGCGGGGATCTCCTCGCCGGCGCCGACGGCCTCGCACGCCTGCACGCCGAGCTGGCCGATCGCGAAGGGGTACTGGGCGACGGTGGCGGTGAGGCCGCCGTCCTTGACGGACTGCAGCGCGTCCTCGTTGCCGTCGACGCTGACCACCTGGACGGAGCCGGTGAGGCCCGCGTTCTCGACGGCCTTGACGATGCCGAGGCCCATGTCGTCGTTCGCGGCGAAGAACGCCTTCACGTCGGGGTTCGCGGCGAGGATGTCGGTCGCCTTGGTCAGCGCGACCTCGCGCTTCCAGTCGGCCGCGGCCTCCTGGACGACGGTGAGGTCGGAGCCGATCGCGGCGGTGAAGCCGTCGACGCGGGCGGCGCTGGTGACGTCTCCCGAGACTCCGCCGATGACGGCGACCTCGGAGCCGGCGGGCAGCTGCTGCAGGAGGAAGTCGCCGGCCTTGCCGCCCGCGGCCTCGTTGTCGGTGCCGATGTAGGTGGTGACGTCGAGGTTCGCTGCCTCGACCGCGTCGGGGTCGAGCGGGCTGTCGATGTTGACGATCGTCTTGCCGGTGGCGGAGGCGAGGGCCTGCACCAGGTTCGTGCCGCTGATCGGGTTGACGATCAGGCAGCCGAAGTCCTGGCCGGCGACGGTGGTGAGCTTGTCGGCCTGGCCGGTGGTGTCGCCGATGTCGGCGGCGGCCTGCACCGAGACGTCCACGGAGTCGTCCTTCGCGGTGTCCTCGATGCCGTTCTCCATCGCCTGGAAGAAGGGGTTGTCGAGGCCCTTGATGACCGCGGCGACCTTGGTCGATCCGGAGCCGCCGGCGGCCGTGTCGCCACCCGAGGCGCAGCCGGTGAGGAGGAGTGCGAGGGCGCCGACCGGTGCGAGAACCGGGAGGAGGCGGCGTGCTGTGCGGTTCATCGTCATCCTTGAGGATCAGTGGCACCACTGCGTGCCGGTGTGTGAAAACTACCGGGGCTTTCGCGTTACCGCAATACGAAAGTCGGGGAACTTCAGGTTTCCCGTCGGCAGGCATGTACGCTGACCGTGACAAGAGGGGGAGCGATGACGGGGTACTCCACCGGCGAGGCCGGTTCGCACGTGGCCGACGTCCTCGCGCTGTTCCGCGAGCAGGGCGAGGTCTCGCGCAACGCCGTGATGGAGCAGACGGGGCTCTCCCGCTCCACCGTCAACCAGCGCCTCGCGACCCTCGTGGAGCTCGGCCTGATCGCCCCCACCACCGGCGGCGAGTCGACCGGCGGGCGCCCCTCGAGCATGTTCGCGATGAACCTGGTCGGCACGGTCTTCCTCACCGCCGACATCGGAGCGAGCGGGTTCGTCGCATCCGCCTGCGACCTGCGCGGCACCCCCCTCCGGCACGAGAGCGGCGTCGTCGACGTCTGGGAGGGACCGGACGCCGTGCTCTCGCTGGTGATCGCCGCGTTCGAGCGGCTGCAGCAGGGCGACGCGGTCGCCGGCATCGGCGTCGGAGTCCCGGGGCCGGTCGAGTTCGCCGCCGGGCGCGTGCGCAACCCGCCGATCATGACCGGCTGGGACGACTTCGACATCGCCGGCTACTTCGCCGAGCCGTACGAGGGCGTGCAGGTCGTCATCGAGAACGACGCGAACGCCCGCGCCCTCGCCGAGTCGCGCCACCACGGCTCCGACAACCTGATCAGCCTGAAGCTCGGCACCGGCATCGGCTCGGGCCTCGTCTTCAACGGAGCGACGATCCGCGGAGCCGTCGGCGCGGCCGGCGACATCGGCCACACCCGCGCGGTCACGGGCACGGTCGACGCGGATCCGCTGCCCTGCCGCTGCGGCAACGCCGGCTGCGTGGAGGCGTACGCGAGCGGCTGGGCCCTCGTCCGCGACCTCTCGGCCGACGACCCCTCGATCAAGCACGTCGCCGACGTCACGGCCCGCGTGCTCCGCGGCGACATGCGCGCCACCCAGGCCGTGCGCCAGGCCGGCCGCGTCCTCGGCGAGGCGGTCGCCGACCTCGTCAACATCCTCAACCCGCGGACCATCGTGATCTCGGGTCAGCTCGGCGACTGCGGCGAGGTGCTGATGTCGGGCCTGCGCGAGCGCGTCTACCTGCGCACCCACCCGCTCGCCACGCGGCACCTGACCATCCACACGTCGGACCTGGGCGAGCTGGCGGGCGTGATCGGCCTCGCTCTGACGACAGCCGATCAGGTCTTCAGCCGCGAGCGCTTCGACCGCGAGGCGAGCGCCGAGAGCCCCCGCGCGGCGGCCGCCGCGAGCTGAGCGGGAGCGCCCGGCAGCGGCGGGACCGGCGTGAGCGACCCCCTCCGCCCCGCGCACTGTTACGCCCGGCGACGAAGGGTTACGCCGGGCGACGCGGGCCGGGACGGGCGGGCCCGCGGTGCTCCATCATCGTGTCCGGGACGACGCGGAGAGGCCGCGGCCGCCCGACCCGTCCGAAGGAACGCGATGATCCGGCTCGAGCAGCTCAGCAAGTCGTACGGTCCGGCGACCGTGCTCGACCGCCTCGACTTCTCGGTCGCGACCGGCGAGATCTTCGCCGTCGTCGGCCCGAGCGGTGCGGGCAAGAGCACGCTCGCCGCCTGCGTGAACCTCCTGGAACGGCCCACCTCGGGCACGGTCGTCGTCAACGGGGAGGCGCTCTCGCAGCTCTCGGAGGAGCGGCTGCGCGTCGCCCGCCGCCGCATCGGCACCGTCTTCCAGTCCGACGGACTCTTCAGCCGCCGCACGGCCGAGCAGAACGTGGCCCTTCCGCTGGAGTACCTCGGCGTCACCGCCGCCGAGACGAAGCGCCGCGTCGCGGAGCTGCTCGAGCGCGTCGGCCTCTCGGACCGCGCGCGCTACTACCCGCACCAGCTCTCCGGCGGTCAGCGCCAGCGCGTCGGCATCGCCCGCGCGCTCGCCCTCCGCCCCTCGGTGCTGCTCTCGGACGAGGCCACCTCGGGCCTCGACCCCGCCTCGACCACCGCGATCACCACGCTCCTGAAGGAGCTGCGCGACGACCTGGGCCTCTCGATCCTCTTCATCACCCACGAGATGGAGACGGTGCGCCAGGTGGCCGACTCCGTCGCCCGCCTCGACCACGGCCGCATCGTGGAGTCGGGACGTCTCGTCGACCTGCTGCGCGACCCCGCGTCCCCGCTCGGCCTCGCCCTCAACCCGGTGCGCCCCGCCGTCGCGCCCGGCCCGGGCCTGGGCGAATGGGTGGTGGGCTACTCCCGCTCCGGAGTGCCGACCGACTGGGTCACCCGGCTCGCGGAGGCGGTCGGCCCCGTCTCGCTGCTCGGCGCGGCGATCGAGACGGTGGACGGGCAGGCGGTCGGCCACGCGACGATCGGGCTCGGCCCGGTCGACGAGGCGCGGCTCACCCGTGCGGCGGCCGAGCTCGGCCTGTCGGTCCGGCCCGCCGGCGTGCGCGTCCTCGCCGAGGAGGTGGCGGCGTGATCCTCCACCTCGACAACAAGGTCCCGCTCGAGCAGATCCCCGCGCTGGTGCTGCCGGCGCTCGGCGAGACGCTGATCATGGTCGGCATCGTCATGGCGATCGTGGTGCTGGTCGGCGTGCCGCTGGGCGCTCTCGTGCACAACCTCGCTCCGGGCGGGCTGGCCGAGAACCGGGCCGCCCACCAGGTGCTCAGCGCCGTCATCAGCGTCGGCCGCTCGCTGCCGTTCCTCATCCTGATGGCGTCGATCATGCCGTTCACGCGCCTGATCACCGGCACCAACATCGGGATCGCGGCCGCCGTCGTGCCGATGTCGATCGCGGGGATCGCCTTCTTCACCCGGATCGTCGAGAACGCGCTGCGCAGCGTGCCGCTCTCGCTCACCCGCGTCGCCCGCGCCTCCGGAGCGTCGCGGCTGCAGGTGGTGCGGACCGCCCAGCTGAGCGAGGCGGTGCCGCAGATCATCGGCGGCCTGACGATCAACACGATCGCGATGATCGAGTACTCGGCGATCGCCGGCACGATCGGCGCCGGCGGCATCGGCTACGTCGCGGTGACCTACGGCTACCAGCGCTTCGACACCACCGTCATGCTCGCCACCATCGTGATCCTGGTCGCCACCGTCGCGACCGTGCAGCTCACCGGCGACGCCCTCGTCCGCGCGACCACGCCCGGCGCCTCCCGCTCGCGGCGAGCGCCCCGGGTCGCGGCCGCCGTCTAGAACCACTCCTCCTCCTGCGCCCTCGGGCGTCCCTCGCGCGCGCCCGCGCGCTCCCTCTTCGAAAGGCATCGCCATGTCCACTCCCGACGACCTCGGATTCGATCTCAAGAAGAAGCGCCGCTGGCCCTGGATCGCCGGAGCGGCCGTCGTCGTCGTCGGCGTCGCCTCCGCGATCGCCGTCCCGCTCCTCTCCCCCGCCGTCTCGGCCAACGAGCAGGAGGGCGCGACGCTCTACGTCGCGACCGCCGAGGGCAACGCCTCCGAGCAGGCCCTGGTCGACTTCGTCGCGAAGGAGGTGGCGCCGCGCTACGGCATCACCGTCGCCTTCAAGGGGCTCTCGGACAGCAACACCATCAACCGCGCGGTGAGCGAGGGCGAGGTCGCGGCCACGGTCTACCAGCACAAGCTCTGGCTGGGACAGGTGCTCGAGGCCAACCCCGACTTCGAGGAGGAGGCGGCCACCCCCGTCTTCCGCTGGGGCTTCGGGCTCTGGAGCGACAAGTACTCCGACGTCTCCCAGATCCCCGACGGCGGCACGGTCTCGCTCTACTCCGACCCCGCCAACGAGGCGCAGGGCCTCTGGCTGCTGCAGAACGCCGGCCTGATCACGCTGAAGCCGGGCACGGAGCCGGGCACCGCGACCCAGGACGACATCGCCGAGAACCCGAAGAACCTGCAGTTCACGCTGCTCGACTTCGCCGCCCAGTCGCGCGCGCTGCCGGACCTCGACGCGGCCGTCGGCTACACCGAGTACTACCTCGCCGCCGGCATCCCGATCGAGCAGCAGATCTTCGCCCCGCAGGCCCCCGACGACTTCGCCGGGCAGCTCACCATCGGCTCGAAGTACCGCGACACCGAGAACGTGAAGAAGCTCGTCCAGGCCTTCCAGGACCCGGCCGTGCAGGAGTTCCTCGCCACGGACGAGACGGTGAAGGGGATCCTGCTGCCGATCGACGGCTGAGCAGGGCCGGAGCGACGGGGTCGCCTGAGGAGTCGCGCGCGGCTTCTCGGGCGACTCGGCGTCTGCGGACGTAGCGTGGGCTCATGAACACGTTCACTCTCCACAACGGTGTCGAGATCCCCGCCCTCGGACTCGGCGTCTTCCAGTCTCCGCCCGACGAGACCCGCGCCGCCGTCGCCGCCGCGCTCGACGCGGGGTACCGGCACATCGACACGGCGGCGGCCTACGGCAACGAGCGCGAGGTGGGCGAGGCGATCGCCGGCCGCGACGACGTCTTCCTCGAGACGAAGGTGTGGATCAGCGACTACGGCTACGACGAGACGCTGCACGCCTTCGACAAGAGCGCGGGCAAGCTCGGCGTCGAGCGGATCGACCTGCTGATCCTGCACCAGGCCCTGCCCGAGGCCTTCGACCGCACCCTCGACGCCTATCGGGCACTCGAGCGGCTGCTCGCCGACGGGAGGGTGCGGGCGATCGGCGTGAGCAACTTCATGGTCGAGCACCTCACCCGCCTGCTCGCCGAGACCGACGTCGTCCCCGCGGTGAACCAGCTCGAGGTGCACCCGTACTTCCAGCAGCGGCGGGTCGAGCGCTTCGGCTGCGAGAACGACATCCTCACCCAGGCCTGGTCACCGATCGGCGGCATCACCGCCTACCGCGACTCCCCGCGCCGCAGCTTCGACGACCCGGTGCTCCTCGAGCTCGGCGCCAAGTACGGGAAGACGGCCGCGCAGGTGATGCTCCGCTGGCACCTGCAGGAGGGCCGCCAGGTCATCCCGAAGTCGACCCGCCCCGAGCGCATCGCCGAGAACATCGACGTGTTCGACTTCGCGCTCTCCGGCTCGGAGCTCGCAAGGATCGACGCCCTCGAGGCCGGCGTGCGCGGCGGACCGGAGCCCGAGGCCGTGACGCTGGAGGCGTACGGCCGCGACATCCCCGAGGCGTGAGGAAGGCGCCCGCGACGGGAACACCGGAGCCGTCGCGGGCGTTGCCCTCACCATGAGCGTTCCCCTCTCCATCCTCGACCTCGCCCCCATCGCCCCCGGTGAGACCGCTCGCGACAGCTTCGCCGCCTCCGTCGCCCTGGCCCAGGAGGCCGAGCGGAACGGCTACCGCCGCGTCTGGTACGCCGAGCACCACAACATGGCGAGCATCGCCTCCAGCGCGACCTCGGTGCTCATCGCGCACGTCGCCTCGCAGACCTCCACGATCCGCCTCGGCTCCGGCGGCGTCATGCTGCCGAACCACTCCCCGCTCACCATCGCCGAGCAGTTCGGCACCCTCGAGACGCTGCACCCGGGACGGATCGACCTCGGACTCGGCCGCGCCCCCGGCAGCGACCAGGCGACCTTCCGCGCGCTCCGCCGCGACCCCGACTCCTCCGAGCGCTTCCCGCAGGACGTGCTGGAGCTGCAGGCCTTCCTCGCCGGCGAGTCCCGCATCCCCGGAGTGAGCGCGACGCCCGGTGCCGGCACCCGCGTCCCCCTCTACATCCTCGGCTCCTCGCTCTTCGGCGCGCAGCTGGCCGCCGCGCTGGGCCTGCCGTACGCGTTCGCCTCGCACTTCGCTCCGGACGCGCTCCACCAGGCCGTCGCGGAGTACCGGCGCGGCTTCCGCCCCTCCGAGCAGCTCGACGCCCCCTACGTGATCGCCGGGATGAACGCCATCGCCGCCGACACCGAGGAGGACGCGCAGGAGCAGTTCGCGCAGATGAAGCGCGCCCGCCTGATGATGCTGCTGCGCCAGAGCGGGCAGATCCCCGTCGGCCAGACCTTCGACGACGAGGACCTCGACGCCCTGCTCAGCGCGCCGATCGGCGCCCACGTCGCGAGCATGACCACCTACACCGGTGTCGGCACCGGCGACCAGGTGGCCGACTACGCCGCCGACTTCGCCCGCTCCGCCGACGCCGACGAGGTCATCGTCGCTCACGCGTCGCTGCAGACGGAGGCGCGCCTGCGCTCGGTCGCGCTCCTCGCGCAGTCGAACGCGCGCGTCGCCGCCTGACGGGCGGCCGAGTCCGTCGACGCCGCCGCACGGGCCCCGTGCGCGACCGGGGCCGCGCATCGGCGGGCGTGCGGCGCGCATCGGCGGACTCCTGTGAAAGTGAGCCTCTAACGGGGGCCACCTCACAGGGAGTAACCCCGGGAGGAGCGCGTCCGCGGTGCCAGGCTGAGCCCTGTGTCGACGATGACGGGCAAGCGGCGTGAGCCCGGGGACGGCCCTGCGCGGTCAGCGGCCCTGCTGCTGCGGGTCTGCGCGGGCGACCGGACCGCCTTCCGGCAGCTCTACTCGCTCACCGCGGGCCGGGTCTTCTCCGTCGCGGACGCCGTGCTCGACGACCGCGCCGCAGCCGAGGAGGTCGCGCAGGAGGTCTACCTCGAGCTCTGGCGCACCGCGCGCTCGCTCGACCCGGGCCGTCCCGTGCTCGCCTTCCTGGCCCAGGTCGCGCACCGCCGTGCCGTGGACCGCGCCCGGGCGGACCGGTCGGCGCGGCGCCGGGAGCTGCAGTACACGGTCCTCGACCGGCCCCGCGATCACGAGTGGGAGCGCTCGGACGTCCGGCTGGCCCTGGCGCCCGCGGCCGGCGCGATCCGGCAGCTCGCCGCCATCCACCACGACGTCCTCTACCTCGCCTACGTCCGCGGGTACAGCCACTCCGAGATCGCGGAGGAGCTGTCGATCCCGCTCGGCACCGTCAAGACCCGGCTGCGCGACACCCTCATCCGCCTGCACACGCACCTGCAGTCCGCCGGCCCGGCGGATCCGGACGGCGGACCGGGACGGCGCATCCGGCACTGACCGGTGGCGCGAACGCCTCTGCGCCACCGGGGTCGCACGCTTCAGGACCGTGTCCGGCCCGCTCAGCCCGCCTGCGTCGCGCCCGAGACCGCGAGCCCGACGATCACCGTCAGTACCGTCGTCCACAGTGCGATCGCGACGCCCTGCCAGAGCAGGATCCGCCCGCGGCCGACTCCGGCGCCCGCCAGCATCACCGCGGTGAAGTGCGTCGGGAGCAGCAGCGGCCCCAGCAGGCTCACGCCCGGGACGCCGTAGCGGGTGAAGGCCCGCTGGAACTTCTCGCGCCGCGGAGTCGTCCGCTTCGCCTCCGAGCGGCCCGTGATCGCCGAGCGGACGCCGGTGCCCAGCAGCACGAGCAGCGCCACGCAGACGAAGTTGCCGATCGCCCCGGCGAGCCCGGCGACGACCGGGTGGATGCCGCCGATGATCCCGATGCTCGCCGCTCCCTCGCCCTCGATGAAGGGGACGGCCCCGGCCGCGGCGACGACGAGGGGCTGCACGAGCTCGGGAACGCGGCCGATCAGGTCCTGGAATCCGAGGATCGCGTCGCTGATGATCGTCATGGTCGTGCCTTCCGGTACGTGGCCCCGGCTCTCGGGACTCCTCCATCCGACCGTGTCCGCGCCCGCTGCGGCAGTGCCGCCGGGTCACCGCGTCCCGGGAGGATCGACGGCCCGAGGGGTGACAAGTGTCATGGTCGTAGCCTGGGCCGCATGGTGAACTCGACCGAGGCGGATCCGCCCGTGCGCGCGGGCCGCGGCGTCGCCGTGACCTGGTGGTACACGCTCGCGTCGGCCGCCTCCTTCGTGGTGATCGTCCTGGCCGTCTGGTCCGTGGCGGTGCTGAGCGCCGAGGCCGAGGAGTGGCGGAAGGGCGCCTACTTCCTGGGTGCGGCCGCCTGGGTCGCGGTGTTCTCGCCGACCGCGCTCGCGTACCGGCGCGCCGACCGCGAGGGCCCGGTGCGTCTCCGGGCTGCGCCGACCCTGGTCTTCTGCCTCGGAGTGGCGGCCGCCGCGCTCACCGGCACGGCCGCCGGGAGCCTCGCGCTCGGGCTCTCGCTCGCCGCGACCCTGGTCGCCGTGCTGCCCTGGCAGAGCGGCGTGCGGCTCCGGGTGATGGTGCTCTGCACGATCGTCCTCGCGGTCGCGGCGGTGCTCGAGCAGACGCGCGCGGCGCCGGACGCGTCGGCCGCGCTCTCGACCCTCCTGCTGTTCGCGACGCTGCTGCCCCTGACGGTCGTCAGCGCGCTGTGGTGGTGGGACATCGTCCGCGAGCTCGACCGGGCGCGCGCCGCCGAGGGCCGTCTCGCCGCCGCGCAGGAGCGCCTGCTGCTCGCCGGCGACGTGCACGACCTCCAGGGCCACCACCTCCAGGTGATCGCGCTGCAGCTCGAGCTCGCCGAGCGCCTCCTCGGCAGCGACCCGGAGGCCGCTCTCGAGCAGCTGCGCGCCGCACAGCGCTCGGTCGACGGCGCCCGCACCGGCACCCGCGAGCTCGCCACGCGCTTCCGCAGCGTCCCGCTCGTCGACGAGCTGGCCAACGCCGCCGACCTGCTCCGCTCGGCCGGGCTCCGCGTCGAGCTCGAGGTCGACCCGGCGGCGTCCCACGCGCCGGCGGAGACGCTCGGGCCGGTGGTCCGCGAGACGACGACGAACATCCTCAAGCACGGCGGCGGCTCCAGCGCGCGGCTGCGGCTCGCGCGGGAGCAGGACGAGTGGCGGTTCGAGGCGGTGAACGACCTGGCACCGGACGCGGAGGAGGCGGACGGGACCGGCTCGGGCGTCCTCGGCATGGCGGAGCGGGTCGAGCGCGCGGGCGGGACGCTGCGCGCCGGGGCGGTCCGCCGCTCCTTCGAGCTGGACGCGCGCCTGCCGGTGGGGAGCGACTCGTGATCCGGGTGCTGATCGCCGACGACGAGGACATGATCCGCACGGCGCTGGCCGCGCTCCTCCGCCTCGAGGAGGACCTCGAGATCGTGGGCGAGTGCCGCGACGGCGAGCAGGCGGTCGCGGAGGCGCTGCGCCTGCAGCCCGACGTGTGCCTGTTCGACGTCGAGATGCCCGGGCTCGACGGGATCGAGGCGGCGGAGCGGCTGCGCCGGGTCTCGGCGACGCGGGTCGTGGTCGTCACCCGGCACGCGCGGCCGGGGGTCCTGCGGCGAGCGCTCGGAGCGGGCGTCAGCGGCTTCCTGCCGAAGTCGCGCCGGGTCGAGGACGTCGCCGAGGTGATCCGCCAGGTCGCGAGCGGACGCCGCTACGTCGATCCGGAGATCGCCGCCGACGCCCTGGCGAGCACGCGCAGCCCGCTGACCGACCGCGAGCTCGACGTGCTCAGCGCCGGCTCCCGCGGCGAGACGATCGGCGAGATCGGCGCGGCGCTGCACCTCTCCTCCGGCACCGTCCGCAACCACGTCTCGTCGATCCTGCGCAAGCTCGACGTCGACACCCGCCAGCGCGCGGTGATCGAGGCCCGCGAGCGCGGCTGGATCTGAGCGGAGGCGCCGCAACGGCAGCCACTACGCAGGAGTCGTCGCACTCGAGCGCGAGTGCGACGACTTCTGCGTTCTCGCGAGCGGTGCCCGTCAGGCCGTCGGCGTCCAGATCCGCATCGTCGACGGCCCGCGGTTCGCCCAGCGGTGGTACGGCCGGAACTCCGCCTCGAAGCGGCGCCCCTCCTCCACCGGCACGGAACCGTAGGGCCAGCCGGGAGCCGCCTCCCGCGCCACGAGGGACACGCGCGCTCCCTCCGCCGTCACGACGGGCGGCACCGACGCGTCGACCGCGATGTGCTCGGTGTCCAGGCCCTCGGGCAGGTCGAGCGACTCGATCGCCAGCACGAACGGCCCGCGCTCGAGGGCGACCTGGCCGCGCACCGCGTCGATCCGGGGGTGCGGGGCGACGAAGCGGGCCGACATCGGCAGCGAGAGACGCACGGTGTCGCCGGCGGAGAACGCCCGGCGGACGGTGACGGTCGGCGTCGAGACCGGCTCGCCGTCGAGCAGCGCCGAGCCCCGCGCGAACGGCGGCACCCGCAGCGTCAGCGCGAACTCCGCGTCCTCGAGGATCCGCACGACGATCTCGCCGTCGGCCGGGTACTCCGTCTCGACGCGCAGCGCGACGCCACCGGTGCGCACCTCGTACGCGCCGTACTGGTGGAGCTGCACCCCGTCGTCGGTGGCGGTCGCGAAGCCGAGCTCGACGCTCGCCAGAGTGCGGGCGGTGTTGGTCGGGCAGCACGAGACCCAGAACCAGGGCGCGCGGAGGCTGGACTGCGCGCGGTCGGTCTCGCGCGACTCGTCCGGCGCGACTCCGTCGACGCGCTGCTGCAGGGTGTTCGTGTAGAAGAAGGCGCGGCCGTCCTCGCGGGTCGCGGGGAGCACCGCGTTCAGCAGTGTCCGCTCCATGAGGTCCGCGTAGCGGGGCTCGTTCGAGCCGAGCAGGAGCCGCCAGCTGAGCATCGTGGAGCCGATCGCCGCGCAGGTCTCGGCGTACGCGCGGTCCGGCGGCAGCTCGTAGTCGGCGCCGAACGCCTCGTCCTGGTGGTGCGAGCCCATCCCTCCGGTGACGTAGGTGCGCCGCTCGACGGTCGCCTCCCACTGGCGGCGGACCGCCTCCTCCAGCTCGGCGTCGCCGGTCTCGACCGCGACATCGAGAGCCCCGGAGGCGAGGTAGAGGGCCCGCACCGCGTGGCCGCGCAGCACCTCCGCGTCGCGCACGGGCACGTCGTCCTGGAAGTACTCGGCGCCGAACGCGATCGGCTTCAGCGTCCCCGTCCCGCGCCGCTCCACGAAGAGGCGGGCCAGCTCGAGGTAGCGCTCCTCCCCCGTCGCCCTCGCCAGCTCGGCGAGCGCCGGCTCGATCTCGGGGTGGCCGCACACGGCGACCCTCCCCTCGGGCCCGAATTCGCGGTGCACGTGGTCGGCGAGGCGCCGGGCGACCTGCGGCAGGAGGTCGTCGTGCCCGGTGCGCAGCCGCGCCACGGCGGCCTGGATCAGGTGCCCGAAGCTGTACAGCTCGTGGCCCCACTCCAGGTCGGAGTAGCGCGCACGCTGGCCGGGCCGGCCGAAGCTCGTGTGCAGGTACCCGTCCGGGTCCTGGGCGGAGGCGACCCGCGCGACGAGGTCGTCGTACCGCTCCTGCAGCCCGGTGTCGTCGCTCCGGCCGAGCTCCCAGGCCATGGCCTCGAGGAGCTTGTAGACCTCGGAGTCCACGAACTCGATGCCCGCGTGCGCGTCGCCGCCCTCGGCGGACGAGATCGAGCCGTCGGCCGCGCGGTCGAAGTTGCCGGCCCAGCCGACGCGCTCGATCCACAAGCGGCAGTGCTCGATGACGGCGGAGGAGTTGAGGTCCTGGTAGTGCTTCCAGAAGCCGCCGGTGAGGCGGATCTCGTCCTGGCGGAGCGGCCGGAGCACGCTCCGCGAGGGGGCGACCGGGCCGCCGAGGGCGGTGGCGGTGGGGGCGGTGAGGGTCACGGTGTCTCCTTGGAGGGACGGGTCAGTCCTTGACGGCGCCGGCGGTGACTCCCGCCGAGACGTACCGCTGGGCGACGACGAGGAGGACGGCGGCCGGGAGCGAGGCGACCACGGCGGTCGCCATGATCGAGTTCCACTCCTGGTTGTTGTTGCCGATGTACTTGTAGATGCCGAGGGTGATCGGCTGGAGCTTCCCGCCGCTGTCGAGCGTCGAGGCGAAGATGAAATCCGACCAGGCCCAGAGGAACGCGAACAGCGAGACGGTGACGACGGAGTTGCGGCTGATCGGCATGATCACCGAGGTGAAGGTGCGCCAGGCGCTCGCTCCGTCCATCCGGGCCGCCTGGGTGAGCTCGTCGGGGATCCCCGACATGAAGGCCGTGAAGATCAGCACGCCGAACGGCACCGCGATGGTGGAGTCGGCCACGATCAGGCCCGGGATCGAGTTGAGCAGCCCCAGGTTGAGGTAGATGGCGTAGAAGCCCATCGCCATGATGATCGCCGGGATCATCTGCGCGATCAGCAGCACGAACGAGAGGGCCTGCCCGCCGCGGGGCCGCAGCTTCGCCAGCGAGTAGGCGGCGGGAGCGGCGATCGCCACGGTCAGCAGCACCGTGCCGAGGCCGACGACGAGGCTGGTGCCCAGGTAGGGCAGCTGCTCGCTCAGCACCGCCTGGTAGCCGGTGAACGTGGGCGAGAACGGGAACCAGTCCGGCGGATCCTTCCGCATCGAGCCGGTCGGAGTGAGGGAGACGTTGATCATCCAGTAGACGGGGAACAGCATGACCGCCGTGAGGGCGATCCCGACCACCGTCAGGTACCAGGGGCGGCGGGCGGTCACGAGTCGGCCTGCTTCCGCTGGACCCGGATGTACACGAGGCCGAAGACGAGGGCCAGGATGATCAGCAGGTTGCCGACGGCCGCGGCCGGTCCGAAGTCGGGCAGCATCGAGCCGAAGCCGAGCTGGTACGTCCAGGTGGCGAGCGTGGTCGAGGAGTCGGCGGGGCCGCCCTTCGTCATGATCCAGATGATGTCGAACACCTTCAGCGTGTAGACGAGGCCGAGCAGGATCGTGATAGCCGACACCGGCCGCAGCAGCGGCAGCGTGATCCGCCAGAACTGCTGAGCGCCGGTCGCGCCGTCGAGCGAGGCCGCCTCGTAGAGGTCCTGCGAGATGTTCTGCAGGCCGGAGTAGAGGATCACCAGGTTGAACGGGATGCCGATCCAGATGTTCGCGATCAGGACCGCGATCAGCGAGGTGGTCGGCGAGGTGAGCCAGTTGATCTGGCCGATCCCGAACGACTCCAGGAACGCGTTCACGATGCCGGAGTCGCTGTTGAGCATCCACGACCAGGTCGAGGCCGAGACGATCAGCGGCAGGAGCCACGGCACCAGGAACAGCGCCCGGAGCGTGCTCGCCAGCGGGAAGCGGCGGTAGAAGAACACGGCGAGCGCCAGCCCCAGCGTGAACTGGAAGAGGAGCGAGACGCCGGTGAAGACCGCCGTGTGCAGCAGCGCCGGGCCGAAGGTCGCGTCCTGGAACACCTGGACGTAGTTGTCGAACCAGACGAAGGGCGCGTTCCCCTGCACGAACGAGCGGACCGTGTAGTCCTTCAGGCTCAGCTCGAGGTTGCGGTAGAGCGGGAACGCGTAGAAGACGAGCAGGTAGGCGACGAGCGGGGCGAGGAACGCCCACGCGACCAGACGGCCGCCCTCGGGGCGCCGGCGGCGCCGACGGCTCTCGGCGGCCGGGGCGGGCGGGGCCGGCGGCTCGGTGCCGCGCCGCAGGAGGCGGGCGGTCTCGGTGGCAGTGGTCATGGTCTCTCCCGTCCCCCCGGCCGGTGCGCGGAGCACCGGCCGGGGGGACCTCGTTCGGGGAGCGGGAGCCCCCGGTCGTCCTACTTCGTGGCGGATTCGGCGGCCGACTGGGCGGCCTTCAGGGCGTCCTCGGGAGACTGCGAGCCGCTGAGCACGGTCTGCACCGCGCCCCACAGCTGCTCCGAGATCTTCGGGTACTTCGTGCCGAGGTCGTCCGAGGTGCGGCCCTTCGCGGCCTGCACGGCGGTGACCCACGGCTCGAGGTCGGCGTTGCCGGCGACCTGCTCCTGCTGCGCCTCGGCCGTCGGCGCGATGTACGAGAGCGTGTTGTCGGTCGTGACCAGGCTCTCCGTCGAGGTCAGGCACTCGGCGATCTGCTTCGAGGTCTCGTAGCGCGCCGTGTCCGACTGCACCGGGAGGGTGAGGAACTCGCCTCCGGTCGGTGCGGGGGCCGCTCCGCCGTCCTTCGACGGGATGGTCAGGACGCCGTAGTCGATCCCCGAGGCCTTCGCGTTGGCCAGCTGCCAGGTGCCGTTCTCGCCGAAGGCGTACTCGCCGGTCTCGAACTCCTGCCAGCTCGTGGTCTGCGTGTTGCCGATCACGGAGTTGGGCGCGTAGCCCTTCTCCAGCCAGTCGCTCCAGAGCGAGACGGCGTCGACCGCGGCGGGCGAGTCGAGGTCGGTCAGCTCGGCGCCGGAGCCCCAGAACCACGGCAGGAACTGGAAGGTCCCCTCCTCCGTGCCGATGCCGGAGAACGTGATGCCCTTGCCGCCGGAGGCGGTGACCTTCTCGAGCGCGTCGGTCAGCCCGGCCCAGTCGGTGATGGAGGCGGCGTCCACGCCGGCCTTCTCGAGCACGGCCTTGTTGTAGTACAGCGCGAGCGTGTTGGCGCCGATCGGCACGCCGAAGGTGTCGCTGCCGGTCCGGCCGGCCGCGAGGATGTTCGCGTCGATCCCGTCGGTGGAGAGCCCGGACTCGGCGGTCGTGGTCAGGATGCCCGACTCCGCGAGCGTCGAGACAACGGGGTTGTCGACGAGCAGGAGGTCGGGCGAGTTGCCCTGCTGACCGGCGAGCAGCGCCTTGTTGGTCAGGTCGGTGGTGTCGTAGCCGGTGCGCTCGACGGTGACGCCGGCCTCGGTCCCGCAGGAGTCGATGAGCTTCGCCCAGTCGGACGACTCGTCGAACTGGGGGTACGGGTCCCAGAACGTGTAGCTGCCTCCCGCGGCGGAGCCGGAGTCTCCCCCGGAGCCGCTCGCGCAGCCGGTCAGTGCGGCGGCGGCCGTCCCCAGCAGGACGGCGGCGGCGAGGCCCCGAGCGTGCTTCCTCGTCTTCACGGATGATCCCTTCGTCGTTGACGGATTCCTCGGCAGTCGTCCCGAATGTCTGCGCCGGGCCGAAACTACTTTCTGTCGGGTAAACCTAAGCAGGGGCGGTCAGCGCGTCAAGAGATGCGACCTTTTCGGTCTTTTCGGTATTTCGCCGGAGTCGTGCGAGGATCGACGCGGCGGCCCGCCGGGCCCGGAACGGAGGCGCGGTGCCACCACGCAAGCCCACCGGCACCATCACGCTCACCGACGTGGCGGCCGCCGCCGGCGTCTCGATCGCCACCGCCTCCAAGGCGCTCAACGGCCGCGACCAGGTGCGCGCCGAGACCCGCCAGCGCGTGCTGGACGCCGCCGAGGCCCTCTCCTTCACCCCGAACCCGTTCGCGCAGGCCCTCAACTCCCGGCGCACGGGCACCATCGGGATGCTCACCAACGATCTCGACAACCGCTTCGTGCTCCCCGTGCTGCTCGGCGCCGAGGACGCGTTCGGCGCAGGATCGACGTCGGTGCTCCTCTGCGACGCCCGCGGCGACTCGATCCGCGAGCAGCACCACATCAAGAATCTGCTCGCCAAGCGCGTCGACGGGATCGTGGTGCTCGGCCGGACGACGAACCCGCGCCCTTCGATCACGCGCACCATCCCGGTGCCGGTCGTCTACGCCTATGCGCCCTCGGAGGATCCGCGCGACTCCTCCTTCACGCCCGACAACGTGCAGGCCGGCGTCCTCGCCGCCCGCCACCTGATCGAGCGCGGACGGACGAGGATCGCTCTCGTCAACGGCGAGCCGAGCTACACCGCCGCCCACGACCGCGCCCGGGGCGTCGAGCAGGCGCTGACGGAGGCGGGGCTGCCGCTGGTCGGCGGCGGCGTCCTCTTCGGGCAGTGGTCCGAGAGCTGGGGCCGCCAGTGCGCCGAGACGCTGCTGCGCGCGCATCCGGACCTCGACGCGATCATCTGCGCGAGCGACCAGATCGCCCGCGGCACGCTCGACCACCTGCGCGAGACCGGCCGGCGGGTGCCGCAGGACGTGGCCGTCGTCGGCTTCGACAACTGGGACCTCCTCGTCGAGGCCGCCCGCCCGCCGCTCTCGAGCATCGACATGATGCTCGACACGCTCGGCCGCGCCGCCGCGGAGGAGCTCTCGAACGCGATCCACGGACGTCCGACCGCGGGCGTGCAGGCCATGCCCGTCCGCCTCGTGCCGCGGGAGTCCTCCGGCTGACGCCGCCCTCCGCGAGAACGCGGAGGACACCGCCTGCTCAGCGGTGTCCCGACGCTCGGAGCGGCGTCTCGACGCACGAGCGGGCCAGCGCGCATCGGCGAGGACACCGGAGGGACGGGCGGAGCGCGACCGAGGGCGCAGACGTGCGCCGGACCCCTCGGGAGTCCGGCGCACGGCCTGGCGGTGATCAGCTTCCGGTGATCAGCCGGGATCAGCTCCCGGTGCGCTCACCGCGGCGTCGGAGGGTGAGGAGCATCAGACCGCCGCCGAGCAGGGCGAGCAGGCCCAGCACTCCGGCGGTCGCTGTCGCTGCGGCGTCCACTCCGGTCGAGGCGAGAGCCGGACCGCGGGGACCGTTCGACCCGGACACGGGAACGACCGCGGCGTGGGAGGGCGCCGGTCGCGGCGCTGTGGTCGCGGTCGGAGTGGGCGAGGCCGTGGGCGTCGCGGTCGGCGTGGGGGTGGGGGTCGCCGTCGGAGCCACGGTCGGGGTCGCCGTCGGCGTGGTCGTCGGCGTGACCGTCGGAGCCACGGTGGGCGCGATCGTCGGAGTCACCGTCGGAGTGACGGTGGGCGTGACAGTCGGAGTCACCGTCGGAGTGACGGTGGGAGTCACCGTCGGCGTCACAGTCGGCACGACGGTGGGAGTCACCGTCGGGGTGACGGTGGGAGTCACGGTCGGCGTGACGGTCGGGGTCACCGTCGGAGTGACCGTCGGCGTCACGGTCGGCGTGACCGTCGGAGTCACGGTCGGCGTCACGGTCGGAGTCGCCGTCGGCGACGATCCGCCGTCGGTGGGCTCGCAGCCCGGCTCGGTGAAGTCGTTGGAATCGAGCGTGACCGCTCCCGTGCGGGCCAGTGCGCGGCCCTCGACGGAGACGCCCGTCGTCACCGTGATCGAGACCGAGGCGAGCACGGAGCCCACGAAGTCCGAGTCGGTGCCGAGCGTCGCGGAGCTGCCGATCTGCCAGTAGACGTTGCAGGCCTGCGCTCCGTTGATCAGGGCCACCGTGCTCGACGACGCCGTCGTCAGCGTCGACGCGGCGCGGATCACGAAGACCGCCTCGTTGACGCCCTCGGCGTCGAGCGTGAGCGTCCCCGTCACTCCGACCGGTCCGGCCGCGGTGTAGACCCCGGGCTTCAGCGTCCTGCCGCCGATCTCGGCGTCGATCTGCGCGGTCGTCGCCTGCGAGGCGAGCTGTCCGTAGGCGGTGCCCACGTCGGCCTGGGCCTGAGCCGCCTCCGCGTCTCCGCGGTGGATCACTCCGTCCGTCCGTCCGGGCGGGAACCCGGTGACGGCGGTCAGCGGGCTGACCCCGACGCTCTGGTCCAGGACGCTCGACCCCGTGTTCGTCACGGTCGACGCGGCCAGGACCGAGTAGTCCTCCGCCGTGCCGAGGTCGGGAGCAGTGGCCGCCTGCGCCGAGACGCCGGCGAAGAGCGCGGCGCCGACGACGGCGAGGACGACACCCGTCCCGATCGCCCCTCTTCTGCGGTTCTGCCGATGACGGCGGAGCGAGGTGCGAGAGGACACGTGCGGCATGAGGCCAGCGATCTGCCCACGTCAGCGTGAGCTCAATAACCCGAGGTGGGAGGCTCGAACCGTGGGTCGCGCTCCTCGCCCGCGTCGACGCCGCGACCCTGACGGGGGGCAGGATCCGCCGACGGCGTCCCCCGACCCGGGACATGCCCGCCACCGGAGTCCTCGCGCCGGTGACGGCGGACCCGGCCGGCGGAGCGGATCAGCGGTGACGCCCGCGGCACCCGAACCGGTCGGAGTGCTGTGCGTCCCGGGAGCCCTCAGCCGAGAGCCGCCACCCGCTCGATCACGCCCTCGCCCAGCCGGGCGACGTACCCCTCCGGATCCGGCCCGGCCGGCGCCAGCTGCACGTGGTCGATCCCCAGCGCCGCGTACTCCTCCATCGCGCGGACGAAGCCGTCGGGGTCGCCGATCGGATCGCCGCCCCCGGTGATGGTCTTCGTGATCGTCGCGTAGTCGCGCCCGAGGTCGTCGCAGTGCCGCTTCAGCACGTCGAGCTTGTGCGCCACGTCGTCCGCGCCGGTGCCGAACAGGTTGCAGGCGTCGCCGTACTGCGCGACCAGCCGCAGCGTCTTCCTCTCTCCGCCGCCGCCGATGAGGATGGGCGGGCCGGGCTGCTGGATCGGCGCCGGGTGGTTCAGCGTCTCGGCGAGCCGGTAGTGCGTCCCCTCGAACGGCCCGTCGTCGTCGCTCCACATCTGACGGCAGATCCGCAGCGTCTCCTCCAACCGCTCGAACCGCTCCTTCAGCGGCGGGTACGGCACGCCGAGCCCGAGGTGCTCGCGCTCGTACCAGGCCGCGCCGATCCCGAGCATCGCGCGCCCGCCGGAGAGGACGTCGAGGGTAGTGACGATCTTCGCGAGGAGTCCCGGGTGGCGGTAGGTCACGCCGGTGACGAGCAGCCCGAGCCGCATCTTCTCCGTCCGGCCGGCGACGAAGCCGAGCGAGGTGTAGCCCTCGAGCATCGGATCCTCGCTGGTCGCGAAGTGCTCCATCTGGAAGTAGTGGTCCATCAGGGTGAACCAGGCGCAGCCGACGTCCTCGGCCGTCCGCGCGGTCGCTCCGAGGATCGGCGCGATCCCCGCGCTCCCGCCTGGAAGGGTGAAGTTCATGAAGTGAATGCCGAGCTGCACGCGCGTCTCCTGTCGTCCCGGGATGTCCAGGAGCCAGTGTGCGCCGAGCCACCGCTCAACACGCCGACGCGCCCGCCTCTGAGCGGCGTCTCATCCGTTCCGCGGTGTCTCGGCCGATCGCACCCGCCGAGGGGCGGCCGCCCTCACTCGCAGACGCGGAAGCGGTTCCGGTCGAACCCGACGACGTCGCCGACCGCGAGCTGGCGGCCGCGGCGCAGATCGACTTCGCCGTTGACGGTCACCATCCCCTCGGCGACCGCCTCCTTGGCCTCGCCGCCCGAGAGGATCCCCGCGAACTTGAGGAACTGGCCCAGACGGATCGACCCGCCGCCCAGCGGGACGTCGACGGGCTCGGGGACGGCAGCGGCGCCCTTCACGTCTGTGAACGCGCCCGCGAAATGTCGCCGCAGGCCCCCTGGATCAGCGGGTTTCCCACGTAAGTGTCGCCGCAGTTTCCAGCACAACGTGTCGCTCCGAACATGCCCGCGTGATTCCGCGGATCTGAGGCCTCGATGGGGTCATTCGGTGGCCCCTCGCCGCGCAGGAAGTGCCCGGCGGCCATACGAGGTCGGGTTGGCACAGACTTCGGGTTCAGTCTCCACGAAGCCTTCCTCGGCGTCGCGGTCGGCGTCGGAGCTGCCGCCCTGCGCGGCCTGCTCGAACGGGCTGGCTGCCGGAACAGCCGCAACAAGCGAGGCGTCAGGGCGATGTCGGTGCGGCTGTTTCGCATGCATGCCTGCGGGCGAAGCACTAGAGGGTGTTCTTCGTGGTCGCCAGGTACTCCGGCGTGGCGAGCGCTTGCATGGAGAACCAATGTGTCGCCTCGAGGCTCGCCTCCAGGTGTCGCCAACCGTTCGAGACGAACGAGCTCGTCTGCGCGCCGGTGAACATATAGACGACGGCTCGAGCGGCAGTCGGGATATCGACCTCGGCGCGAAGATTGCCTTCAGCTCGTGCCTGTTCGAGAAACAACGCTATCGCGTCGAGCCAGACTGGATCCGGCAACTTCGCAACGCCGGGGAATTCAGATGAGGCTTGTGCGACGAGACGCAGGCCTGCTTGCGCCGTTGGATCGTGCTGCACTGCTCTCGCGAGGGACCGGGACAGCGTGAGCAGTGAAGCGAGGCCGTCGTCGCCCGACTCCAGAATCGAATCCCGGAGGAGGATGAAGCCCTGGTCCTGGCGGCGGATGATCTCCTCCGCCACCTCGATCTTGCCCCTGCGGAAATGAAAGTAGAAACCACCCTGCGTGACGGATGCTGCTTCTAGGATATCGGCGACGCGAGCGGTCGAGTAGTGCAGGCGCGCAAACACCTTCGCCCCACCGAGAATAATCGCCTCTCGTGTGGCGATCCCGCGTTCCTGTTGTGCCACGCGCACCTCCGACTGATCCCAAAGCCACTCTATCGGCCCATGGTTCAGCGTCTCTGCCGTCTGGTCCCCGTTCGGGAGGGTTCACGCTGAGTAGCCGAACGCCGCGCTGGCGCTCGCACCGTGCTCGGATGTCGAGACCAACCTCACGTCGCGGAGGGTTCGGCCGCCGATGACGACCTCGGCGTTCCTGCGCACGGACGTGCGAGCGGAGAATCGAGCCTGGCCGCCGGACGGAGCGGGCGTCCGAGAGACGGAGGCGCGCCTGAGCCAGAGGTTCGGTACAGCGGAGCGGCTGGTGTCATTGACGGCGTAGATGAGGACTTGCGCCAACTGACCGAACATGACGAGTTCATCGACGGCGTCAAGGCGGGGCGGGGCGGCTGAGTACCCTGCCTGGGATGATGTGACGGAATGGGACGTCTCGAGGTGTCCATCGACGAGGTCCACGCGATCGACGTGGGACGACATCTGGTTCGAGTCGCCTGCTGCCGCATGGGTGAGGCCGGGTGCCGCCTCGGCTGCGCCCGGTCGGGCTCGGCTCGGGGCGCACTCCAAGTCGACGTCCAGTCCGCCGATACAAGCCCGCAATGACTTGGTGCTGACGAGCGGTCCGCCGTGATCGGTCGTGATGCCGATGGGGACAGAGCCCACATCAGTTGTCGCCACACGTCCGGCGACGACTGAGAACCCTGTGACATCGAACGGCCCTTCCCACCAAGCGCCGCGATTCGTGTTCTCACACAAGCTGATGGTCTTCAGCGCCAGGCTGATCGCATCGATAGAACTGAGATGCACCTCGCGGGGATCTCCTGCCGCGTCCAGCGACCAGCGGCGCGGATAGACCGCCTGCTTAACCGCCGAAAGTCGGATCCTGTCACCGTCGACGTGTTCGGCCACCTGGCTGACGGTATGCCTGATGTGTCGATGACCCGAACCGAAGTATCGGCCGGACTCCTTGCCGAGTATCTCCTTTAATGGCCGCCCATCAAAGTGGTGCATCTCGTCCCTTCGGATCTTCTGATCGGTCTGGTGATATGTGCACGCCTGGAAGGTGTCTCGCCGGATTCGATCCCAGGATCTCGAGCGGCGTCATGCACCCGGACCGTGCCTCGGCTGCGAGGGCTGCCGGTACTTCCAGGTAGATCGCAGCCGCAAAGGCTGTTCCAGACCCAGCAGTCAGAACGAACGATGCACGATCGCCGGCGCTGCCTTCCACGGTGACTCGGAGACGAGGCTTGATGATGGTGCTCGCGGTCGACGTGAGCATCCGAGGCCGCGTTCGCCGATGTGATGGAAGCCTGAGAGGGCGAACTCCGTGCAGCGAAGACAGCACTCGCAGGAGCGGGAGTAGCAGGAGGAGCTGGCCGCGAGGCAACCCGAGCTCGGCGAACACCTGGATGTCGGTCGCCGCCGTCGTCCTCCGCAGAGCGAACAGGTCGCCGGTGTGCAGTGTCAGGTGAGAGCTCGTCTCAGAGGTCTCAACTGCTCTTCCAACTCTCAGCCTGACCAGCGTCCCGGACCGGAAGCGCCAGCTTCCTGAAGCGAGAACTGCCTGCGACGAAGCTGTGACGCCTGGTGACTTCGAAGTCCTGCCACTCGCGAGGCTCGTCAGGCTGACCTTCTGCGGCTGGTCTATCGTTCGGAGCGCATGCTCGGCGAGCACTTCGGCCAGATACGTGCCGAACCCCGCGCCGGTTACCACGGCGATGCCGCATTCTCGCCAGTGGGCATCCCGTTTCCACGCGTACTCGTGAGTGCGGCCCTCATTCGACAGGTCAGCGTAGGAGACGCAACCTTCCGCGCTGGCCTCCATGAGCGGCTTCGCGGTGGAGGACTATGGTCCGGCTGCGTTGATCACCCCGCTGACGCCGTCGAGGTGTTGCGTCAGGGAGCTCGCACGCTGCCGGAGGTCGAGCTGCATCCTCGCGACGCCGTACCGGTCAGCCAGCATGTCGAGACTCGCGCCGTCGCGCCCGGCGAGGAGGAACGGCATGCCCCGGCGCCTTGCCTGCATCGCGAGTTCCGCTGCAACCGAGCCCGTGCCGTAGATCAGGCAAGGTGTCACCGGATCGACAGGGATGGTGCTCTCCCGGAGTGCATCGTGCTGGACGCTAGGGGAGGGGCGCTGCTCGCCGGTCGTCGTCGACGCCCGGCGGGGGGACCTGGCGTGCCGCGCGCACGGCGATCGCGCTTCCGAGCAGCACGAAGATCAGAAACGCCGACAGGCCTGCGAGCACGAACGCGTTCGAGTGCGTGGGGTCGACCACGAGGCTGAGCGAGCCCCCCGTGACCGCCAAGAATGCGCCGATCCACACGCAGGGTCGGGCTGCCTGATGGCCCCGCTGCCAGGCTTCATCGGAAGCCATGACCGAGGCTGCTCTGATCCCGACCAGGTTGTTCGGGCCGAGTCGCCCTCGGGCGGCGCATTCGACGGCTGCGACGACGGCAGCAGCAGCGAACACGAGGACGAGCACTCCGAAAACCATGAACCAAACATACATGCACGGTTGTATGTCGTCGTTCGCGCCGTCGGTCGTCGCGCCAATTTTCGCGCCCAGAAACAAAGCACCGTACATGTTTGGTTTGATTCGACGAGTCTGCGAAGTGCAGCTCGCGATGTGGCGCTGGCAACTCGCCTCCGCTCCACTGGTCCACGAGCCCGTCCCTGGCGCTCGAGGCCATCACTCTTGGGGGAACATTGGCTATCAGGATGAAGTCGGCTGTCTCGGTGCTGTGTGCGGCAGCGTTGGTACTCGCGGGGAACCTGCCTGCGGTTGCGGCGCCCTCCGGCGCGAGCCTTGTTGCACAGCACGAGGCGGCGACGACGACGTCGTACACGGACCACGACATCATCAGCTTCCTGGTGCTCGGCTCGGGTCCGGTCTACGAGGACCACAAGGCACTCTCGCCGTATGCGCCGGAAGTGGATAGCGTCACCGTCGAAGCACGAGACGAGATGTACGCCCTGTTCATGGGTGTCGAACCGAACTTCAACGAGCTCGTTACCGTGCCGCTGCAGTCCGGTGATCCTCGTCTCGTCGACGTTGCTCTCGAGAACTTCTCCGAGATCTCCTACGGCGTAGCGGAGGTCATGGGGCTCAACGTGCCCGACAAGGAGGAGTTCGTCTCGGCGCGATCGATCGTCTTCGTCGTCGTCGTGGCTGCTGTCGCCGGAGCGGCCGTGGCGACGGTCGCCGGGGCGGGGAACGTGGGATGGGTCTGGAACACCATCGATTTCTGGGGGACGAGCACTGAGCAGAGCCCGATCTCGCATGAGAAGCGCGCGGCCCAGTTCGCTGCGGCTCTCGGCAAGTAGGTGAGGCTGCCTCCGCGCTCGAGGGAGAGGGGAGTGATCGCGGACAAGGCTGTCTGGTTCTTCGGGGCAGCCTTGGCCGTGCTCGCTGTTTGGATCGGGGCAAGCGTGTACTTCGTGCTCCCGCCCAATGTTCTGTCAAGTGAGTCGGACGTGCACAAGAACCTGCAGCTGGCATTCACAACGGTCTCCCCACAGGGGTGGGGGTTCTTCACGAACGCACCACAGGCGACTGAGATCGCCGCATATGACGCGGAGACGATGGCGTCGTTGATGCTTGCACCTCAAGGGCGGGTGGAGAATCTCTTCGGCCTCAGCAGGGCGCAGCGGGCGCAGGGGCCCGAGCTCGCACAGCTCTCCGAAGCCGTCGGGCAGTGGCACGAGTGTGAAACTGGCCAGACCCGCGAACACTGCCTCGCCGAGGCCAGTTCATTGCAGCCACAGAAGATCACCGTGAACCTCGCTCACCGTACGCTTTGCGGCCCGATCATTCTGACCACAGAGACGTTCACGCCCTTCGAATACCGAGAATTCGATCTCCCCATGCACTCCATCGAGACCTTCACGACCGTGGACGCGGTGTGCTGATGCACGAGCGACCCGGGCCAGCGCTACGGCTCCAGATCGCCTTGCAATCGTTGGAGGTTCGGCAGCGTGCCTTCACGCTCGGCCGCGGCGCTCTGGCGGCCGCCCAGATCTCCATCCTCGTTTTCACGCCGTTCAGCGCACTGATGCAAACGGTCGGAGGAGCCGAACCGGCGCCTTACTGTGCTGGGGCGCGGATCATCTCCGCCTTCTGCATCGGTGGTCCAGAGGTGCCCTCGATCGTGCGGGTCATCGTCATGATTGTTTTGCTGGGCCTCGTGCTCGTCGGGTTCCTGCCGAGGGTGATGGCGTTCGTTCATGCCTGGATCGCCATCTCCATCTCCACCGGAATCTCATTGCCCGATGGCGGCGATTCTGTGGCCGCGATCGTCTCGGTGATCATCATCTTCATCATGGCTGCGGATGATCGGAGATGGGCATGGTCCAAGGAGCGCCGGCCCGTCGGACCAGTCGGTCGAGGTGTTGCACTCGCTGGGATCTATGCCCTGCGACTCCAGGTGACCTTGATCTATCTCAATAGTGCATTTGAGAAGTTCAACGTCGATGACTGGTCCAACGGATCGGCCGAGTACTACATCTCTCGCGGGTACATGTTTGGCGCAAGCGGCCTCATCGCAGATGTGCTGCACTGGGCGACGTCAGTCCCGCTCCTCTTAGCCGTCATCACCTGGGGTGTCATCGTCGCAGAGATCTGCATCGGAATTCTCGTTGTGACCATTGACTTCGGTCGACGGATCGCGTTCAGTATGGCGGTCGCATTGCACGTCGGGATCATCCTCAGCATCGGGCTGTGGAGTTTCGGGATCATCATGATCGCAACCGTCGGGATCGCGACGATGAAGCTCGTCCCGCCCTCCGCTTCGCCCGGTTCTGCGAGTGACGAGGACGACTCTCCATCGATCCTCGGAGACGACGATGCCGTTCGGCGATCGGAGGTGTTGTGATGCTGCGATTCCTCCGGTCGGCCAGGCCGCGGCAAAGGCGTGAGGCGCCGAGCACGGGTGGTTGCGTCCGGCGCGCAGTCCGCACGGATCACGCCTACTGGCGCAAGCTCGCCGTTCCGCTCCTCCTGTGCTCGGTGCTGGTCGGATGCAGCCTGAATCTCAGAGAAACTGTTCCGACAGCGGGCACAGACCTGACCGCTAAGGAACTCCGGACCCAAGATCTGATGCTGTGGGCGGTCGAACGGCTGAACGCAGAGGAGGACTTGACCACTGAGGCTGTCGAGTCGAAATCGGACGCGGGTGCGTTCGACTCGGAGTCCACCGCGCATTTGGTCACCATGGTGAATTCGAGCCTTCGGCCCCTGGGCCCATACACGGTGAAGTCCTTCGAACTTCGACCCGAGGGAGCTCTTGCTGTCGTCCGCAATCGGCTTGGCATTCTCCTCGATCTGCAGATCACCGCGAACGCGAACGGAGAGCTCAGAGCGCTCGTCGTGAACGCGGCGGTTGCCACTGCATCACCATCGATTGCATCCTTTGCCGAAGCAGCGGCTCGTCTCGAAGCGCTCGTTCCTGCGTCATCACTGCTCATGCAGGTGACACGCGGGTCGCACACGGAGTCGGTTCACGAGCGGGCGCACGACGTTCTCCGTCCGGTTGGATCGGTGATGAAGCTGTACGTTCTGGCAGCTGTAGTGGAAGCGATCAAAGAAGGGGATCTCTCCTGGGAGGACGTGCTCATGATCGACGATGGGAAGAAGAGTCTCCCAACCGGTCGGCTGCACCTCGAGCCGGACGGAACAGAAATTAGCGTGTTCGAGCTCTCACGTTTGATGATGCAGATCAGCGACAACACAGCAGCCGACGTTCTCATGGACGCTGTCGGAGCCCAGCGGTTGTCGGCCGCGGTGCGCGATCTCGGGCATCACCAACCTGACCTCCTCGAACCGTTCCCGACGACGAGGAAAATGTTCCAGTTGACGCTCGGCGGCGACACGTCGCTCGCGAACGACTGGAACGAGGCATCCAGCGCGGCTCGCCATGGCATTCTTGAGAAGTTGAGCAGTCAGCCGCTGACAGTGGACCCGGCATGGATCGAGCGCGCGCCGTTCTGGCCACGCGACATCGATTGGTTCGCGAACGCTGAAGACGTGGCGAGTGCGCACCGGGCGGTCGTGGAGCTGGGACGCGACGATCCGCGCATGTCGCAGATCCTCCGGTCACCCGAGATCGCGTCTTCTTCGCCGTTTGTAGAACGCGGGTTGGTGACACTCTCGGAGAAGATCGGAAGCTCGCCAGGCGTCGTGGCGGTCACGCTGGTTGCCGTGGGGAGCGACGGTGCCGTCTATTCCGTGGTTGCCCTGGGCGTATCCGAACAACCCGGTGACCCACTGGAGCTCTATCGATCGAAGTTCATCGATGTTGCCAGGAGCGCCCTTGACCTATTGATCGAGTGACGCGACATCTCGGATTCTCGACAACCGGTTCGGATCCGTTCAGAGCACGGCGCGGCTGGCGTTCACCTGCTGTTCCGGTGAGGCGGCGTGTCCGATGATGGCATTCCCGCTGAGGAGCGCCGACAATTTCGATGCAAGGAGAGCGCTTCGGCAATTGGCTCACCGGCAAGTGTGGGGAGTGGCCGAGATCGATCCGACGCCGATTGTATTCGGACGCGATCGGAAGCAGTCTGCCGTCATCGATGCTATTGCACGGCACGCTGAACAGTACGGTTCCAGCCGCAGTTCGGTCTTGCCTCGGTGCCCTTACATGCACCTCGCACTGAGTAGGTCAAATTGGGAAGATCATGACCGGGATTCGCCCCTGTCGGTAGCACACGTCAGACCGCCGGGATGTCGGCGAAGCGCGAGAAGTGGCCGTGGAAGCCCACGGTGACCGTGCGGGTCGGGCCGTTGCGGTGCTTGGCGACGATGAGGTCGGCCTCGCCCGCGCGCGGGTTGTCCTTCTCGTAGGCGCTCTCGCGGTGCAGGAGGATCACCATGTCGGCGTCCTGCTCGATCGAGCCGGACTCGCGGAGGTCCGAGATCGCGGGGAGCTTGTCGGCGCGCTGCTCGGGGCCTCGGTTCAGCTGCGAGAGCGCGATGACCGGCACCTGCAGCTCCTTCGCGAGGAGCTTGAGGGCACGCGAGAACTCCGAGACCTCCTGCTGGCGGCTCTCGACCTTCTTGCCGGAGGTCATCAGCTGCAGGTAGTCGATGACGACCATCTTGAGCCCGACCCGCTGCTTGAGCCGGCGGCACTTCGCCCGGATCTCGACGAGGGTCATGTTGGGCGAGTCGTCGATGTAGAGCGGCGCGTCGTTGATCCGGCCGCGGGTGGAGGCGATGGTCGTCCAGTCGCGCTGGTCGACCGTGCCCTTGCGCATGTGCTGCAGCGGCACGGACGCCTCGGCCGAGAGGAGGCGCATCGCGATCTCGCTGCGCCCCATCTCGAGGGAGAAGAAGATCGTGGCCATGTTGTGCTTGATCGCGGCGGCGCGGGCGAAATCGAGCGCCAGCGTCGACTTTCCGAGCGCGGGGCGCGCGGCGACGATGATCATCTGCCCGGCGTGGAAGCCGTTGGTCAGGTCGTCGAGGTCGGCGAAGCCGGTGGGGACGCCGGTGAAGCTGCCGTCCTTGTGAGCGGCCGCCTCGATCTCGTCGATCGCGACGGTCACCGCGTCGGTCAGCGGGACGTAGTCCTCCGCCGTCTCGGAGCCGGTGACGTTGTAGATCTCGGCCTGCGCCGTGTTGACCAGGTCGAGCACCTCGCCCTCGCCCTGGTAGCCCATCTGCGCGATGCGGGTGCCCGCCTCGACGAGGCGGCGCAGCAGAGCGCGCTCGGCGACGATGGAGGCGTAGTAGCCGGCGTTGGCCGCGGTGGGGACCATCGAGGTGAGCGTGTGCAGGTAGTCGGCGCCGCCGGCCCGCTGCAGCTCGCCCTGCTTCGTGAGCTCGTCGGTGACCGCGATGACGTCGGTCGGCTCGCCGTGCGAGTAGAGGGCGAGGATCGCGTCGAAGACGATCTCGTGCTTGGGGATGTAGAAGTCGGTGCCCTTGACGCTCTCGACGACGTCGGCGACCGCGTCCTTCGAGAGCAGCATGCCGCCCAGCGCCGACTGCTCGGCGAGGAGGTCGTGCGGAGGGGTCCGCTCGTTCCCGCGCGACTCGCCGCGGTCTCCGCGACCGTCCCGTCCGTCCGAGCCGGGTACCGCCAGGTGCGCGATCGTCATGCCTTCGCCTCCTCCTGTCGGGTGCTGCGCGTCCGGTCGCGCGGTGCCGGGATCCGGTCTACCAGCGACCTCCGACAGCGGCGCACGGGCGCCTGCCCGCACCCCTCGCGGGGCGCTGCGCCACCCTACGGACCGCCGCCCGCGGCACGCAAACCGCCCTGTGGAGAGAGCTGTGCAGAACCGCGGGGAAACGCCGGGCCCACTGTGGGCAACATGTGGACAACCCTGTGGGATTAGCGGCTCTCAGTAAGTTTTTTCCGGCTCCTGACCAGGCATTTCCTGCTTTCCACAGGTGTGTGGGGAAAAGAGTCTCAAGACCACAGTGAAGGTTGGTCCCGCTGGAGGGTGTATGTGGATGGAGCTGTGGAGAACGGGAACGACGAAGGGCGGTGCGAGGGGACTCGGAAGTCCCGTCGCACCGCCCTCCGCGGCGTTCTCGCGGCCTTACTTGGCCGCGACCACCTGCAGCTTCACAGTGGCCTGGATGTCGTCACGCAGACGCACCACGGCCTCGTGCTCGCCGACGTGCTTGATCGCGTTCGAGATGACGATCTTGCGCTTGTCGAGCTCGCCGAATCCGGCCGCCGCCACCGCGTTCGCGATGTCGGAGGTCTTCACCGAGCCGAACAGGCGGCCGTCCTTGCCGGCCTTGACCGTCAGCTTCACGCGGTTGGCCTCGAGGACCTGCTTGGTGTGCTGGGCCTCTTCGATGGTCTTGTGCTCACGAGCGGCTCGCGCCGACTTGATCTGCTCGACCTGCTTCTCGCCACCGCGGGTCCACGCGACGCCGAAGCCCTGCGGGATGAGGTAGTTGCGGGCGAACCCGTTCTTCACGTCGACGACGTCGCCGGCCGAGCCGAGTCCGTCGACCTCGTGGGTCAGGATGACCTTGGACATACCGTTACCTACCTTCCGCTGCCGGCGTAGGGCAGGAGCGCCATCTCGCGGGCGTTCTTGACGGCACGGGCGATGAGGCGCTGCTCCTGAACGGAGACGCCGGTGATACGACGGGCGCGGATCTTCCCGCGCTCCGAGATGAACTTGCGGAGGGTCGCGACGTCCTTGTAGTCGATGACACCCACGCGGACCGACTTCGCGGGGGCCGCGTTCTTCGCGCCCTTGCCGCGGATCGGCTTGCGGCGGTCGCCGCTGCTCTTTCCAGCCATAGTGGTTTCCTTAGATTCTGGTTCGCCCCTGCCCCGCCGCGAGCGATCGCGGTGCGGGGGAGGCGTGATTCAGGTGAGGAGAGCGTCCGAGCCGAGGCTCAGAACGGCGTCTCGTCGTTGTAGCTGCCCGGCGTGCTCCACACGTCGCCACCGGCGGGAGCGCTCGGCGCCCACGGCTCCTCGGCCTGACCGCCACGGTTGCCGCCGGCGTTGCCGGAGCCCCCCTGACCGCCGCCGCCGAAGCCGCCCTGGCCGCCGCCGATCTGACCGCCGTTGCCCTGGCCGCCACCGGCCTGGCCGCGTCCGCCTCCACCGGAGGCGCGCGTGACCTGCGCGGTCGCGTAGCGCAGCGAGGGCCCGATCTCGTCGATCTCGAGCTCGATGCTGGTGCGCTTCTCGCCTTCCTTCGTCTCGTAGGAGCGCTGCTTCAGGCGGCCGGTCGCGATGACGCGGCTGCCCTTGGTCAGCGTTCCTGCGACGTTCTCGGCGAACTCGCGCCAGACGGACGCGCGGAGGAACAGCGCTTCGCCGTCCTTCCAGTCGTTCGCCTGACGGTCGAAGGTGCGCGGCGTGGAGGCGATGGTGAAGTTCGCGACCGCGAGCCCGCCCTGCGTGTACCGCAGCTCGGGGTCGGCGGTGAGGTTCCCCACCACGGTGATGATCGTCTCGCCGGCCATGAGCGCTACGCCTTGGGAGCGGCCGAGGCCTTGGCAGCCTTGCGGGCGGCCTTCTCGTCGGCGAGCTTCGCGGCGGCCGCGACCTGGGCGATGCCCTCTTCGGCCCGCAGCACCTTGGTGCGCATGACGGCCTCGGACAGCTTCAGCTGACGGTCGAGCTCGTTCGCTGCGGCGGAGGTCGACGTGAAGTCGACGACGGCGTAGATGCCCTCGGACTTCTTGTTGATCTCGTACGCCAGACGACGGCGGCCCCAGACGTCGACCTTGTCGATGGATCCACCATCGGTGCGGATGACGTTGAGGAACTTGTCGAGACTCGGAGCGACGGTGCGCTCATCGATCTCGGGGTCCAGGATGACCATGATCTCGTACTGATGCGTCACTAACCCACCTCCTTCGGACTGAACGGCCACGGTATTTCCGTGACAGGAGGGTATGTAGCATCTGCCCACTCCCGCGGACGCGAGTGCGTCTGGTCGTGGACAACCTGTACAGACTACAACAGGACCGCCGCGACGCGCCGGACGGATCCGCTCGAGGCGCACCATCCAGGGCGCAGGGCGAGGCGAGCACGGGGCCCGGCTCAGCGCCTCAGCGCGACGCCCACCACTCGCGGAGCCGCTGCGTCGCGACCTCCTCGCCGAGCGGACCCTCCTCGAGCCGCAGCTCCAGCAGGAACCGGTACGCCTGCCCGACCTCGGGGCCCGGGGCGAGGCCGAGGATCTCCATGATCCGCGTGCCGTCGAGGTCGGGGCGCTTGGAGGCGAGCTCCTCCTTCTCGGCGAGCTCCGCGATGCGCGCCTCGAGGTCGTCGTAGGCGTGCGCGAGCCGGTCGGCCTTGCGGCGGTTGCGCGTGGTCACGTCGGCGCGGGTGAGGATGTGCAGCCGCTCGAGCAGGGGCCCGGCGTCGGTCACGTAGCGGCGCACCGCGGAGTCGGTCCACGCGCCGTCCGTGTACCCGAAGAAGCGCAGGTGCAGCTCGATGAGACGGGCCACGTCCTTCGTCGTCTGGTTGTCGAACTTGAGGGCGCGCATCCGCTTGATCGCGAGCTTGGAGCCGACCAGGTCGTGGTGGTGGAAGCTCACCGCTCCGCCCGGCTCGAGCCGCCGCGTGGCCGGCTTCCCGATGTCGTGCAGGAGGGCGGCGAGCCGCAGCACCACGTCGGGCGCGGCTCCGGGGTGCCGCGACTCCTCCAGCGCGATCGCCTGCTCCAGCACGGTGAGGCTGTGGGTGTAGACGTCCTTGTGGTGGTGGTGCTCGTCCTGCTCCAGGCGCAGCGCGGGCAGCTCCGGGAGGAAGCGACCGGCCAGACCGGTGTCGACGAGCAGCTCCAGGCCGGCTCGGGGCGAGGCGGTCGCGAGGAGCTTCCGCAGCTCCTCCTGCACGCGCTCCGCCGAGACGTCGTCGATTCGGCCGGCGAGCTCGGCCATCGCCCACTCGACCTCGTCGGTGGTGCGGAAGCCGAGCTGCGAGGTGAAGCGCGCGCCGCGGAGCATCCGGAGCGGATCGTCGCCGAAGGAGAGGTCGGCGGGGGAGGGGGTGCGCAGCCGGCCGGCGAGCAGGTCCTCCACTCCTCCCGAGGGATCGACGAGGACGACCTCCGGGAGCCGCAGCGCCATCGCGTTGACCGTGAAGTCGCGCCGCACCAGGTCGCCCTCGAGCGAGTCGCCGAACTCGACCTCGGGCTTGCGGCTCACCCCGTCGTAGCTGTCGCTGCGGTAGGTCGTGATCTCGACCGTCTCGCCGGCCACGCGAGCGCCGATCGTGCCGAAGGCCCGGCCGATGTCCCAGTGCGCCTCGGCGATCGGAGCGACGATCCGCACGATGTCGTCGGGGCGTGCGGAGGTGGTGAAGTCGAGGTCGTGCACGCCGTGGCCGAGGAAGGCGTCGCGGACCGGGCCGCCGACCAGCGCGAGCTCGTGGCCCTGGGCTGCGAACGCCTCCGCCAGCCGCGCCACCGTGGGCGTCCCCGCGAGCGCGCGGAGGGTCTCGAGAGCGGTCTGGACGCTGTGCATTCGCACGATCCTAGTGGCGGGGGGTGTCCCGGCAGCGGGTGACCGTGCCAGGGGGTTACGCGGGGGAACCGCCTGCACAGCGGACGCACCGCCTGCCCCGAGGAGGGCTGCCCGTAGAATCACCCGCATGGAGGCCGAGTGAGTCCGATGCATCGGCGCGACCCCTCCCTCCGCTCCCGCCGCTCGCGGGCGGCCCTCCTCCTGCTCCGCTCGGCAGGTGCTGCCGCCCTCGCGCTCGGCCTGACCGGCGTGGCCTCCCCCGCCCTCGCGGCCCCGGTCACCGCCGCGACGGCGACCTCGACGCCCGCTCCCGGCACCGTCACCACGACCGCCGGGGCCGGCAGTGACGGCGTCCTGCGGCCCGGCCAGGACCTCGAGCTCTCGATCGCCGTGCGCAACGGCACCACCGAGGCGATCGACAGCGCCGACGTGACGGTCGCCCTCTCCTACGCCACCCTCGACACTCGCGCGGAGCTGCACGACTGGCTCGACGCCGAGGCCGACAACGACACCGACCCGGTCCGTGCGACCGCCCAGCTGCGCCTGCTGCCCTCCAGCACCGCCGAGGCCGGCCTCACCGTGCCGGTCGACCAGATCCCCTTCTCCAACGACCGGACCGCGCTCGGCACCCACGCCGTCCTCGTCACGGTCACCGGTCCGGGTGGTGTCGTCTCGACCGCTCGCACCGCCGTCGAGCTGACCGACGACGCGGTGGCCCCGGAGCGCGAGACCGGCGTCAGCGTCCTCGTCCCGCTCACCGTCCCGGACACGGCCGACGGCCTGCTCTCGGCCGAGGCCCTCGCCGACTACACCGACGGCACGGGGACCCTCACCCGGCAGCTCGACGCGGTCGCGGGGAAGGGCGTCACGATCGGGGTCGACCCGCGCATCCTCGCTTCGATCCGCATTCTCGGCAGCGCCGCTCCGGAGTCCGCCCTCGACTGGCTCGACCGGCTGCAGTCCGTGCCGAACGAGCGCTTCGCCCTGCCGTACGCCGACGCCGACGTCTCGGCCCAGGCGCAGGCCGGGCTCTCCGCGCTCCTCTCTCCCACCTCCTTCGAGTACGCGATCGACGACACCCGCTTCGCCGCGGTCCCCGGCACCGCCAGCCCGGCGCCCACGGTCGCCGTCGACTCCGACCAGCCGGCCGAGGACCTGCCGGCGCGTCCGAGCACCGAGTCGCTGCTCGCCTCCGACTGGAGCACCTCCCTCGGCAGCGTCGCGTGGCCCGACGAGGGCACCCTCCGGGGGTCGGACCTCGACGTCTACGCGGCCAGCGGAGTGAACCGCACGGTCGTCCCCTCCTCGGGTCTCCTGCTGCCGGAGGAGGTGACCACCACCTCGCGCGCCACCGTCGGCGACTCGGACCTGGTCGTGGCCGACTCGCGCCTCACCGAGGCGTTCGACGCGGCCGCCACCGCCACCGACGACACCGAGTGGCGCGCCCGCATGTCCGAGATCGCCACCGATCTCGCCGAGGTGCAGGAGGAGGGGACCGCGCCGGACGTCGTGCTCACCCTCGGCCGCGGCTCGGCGATCGGCGCCGCGCGCCTCTCCGAGACCCTCGACGCGATCGAGTCGCTGCCCTGGGCCCGCGGAGTCGCCCTCTCCACCGCCCTCGCCGTCCCCGCGACCGAGGGCGCGAGCGTCGTCGACTCGCCGGAGTCGGAGTCGCGGCTCGACCGGGTGCGCGACCTGCTCGACGCCGGCTCCGAGGTCGAGGCGTTCTCCTCCGTGCTGCAGGAGCCGGAGCTGCTGTCGGGCAAGAGCCGCAACGACGTGCTGGCGCTGCTCTCGGTGACCTGGCGCGGAGACGGCAGCGGCTGGGGCGACGCCGTCGGCGCGGCCATGACCGAGGCCGACCGGACGCTCTCGCTGGTGTCGATCGACGCGACCGGCAGCATCCTGCAGGTCTCCCGCGACTCGAGCATCCCCGTGTACGTCCGCAACGAGCTCCCCTGGCCGATCGCCGTCCGCATCCAGGCCTCGACCTCGAACGCCGTCCTCGACATCGACGAGGAGGCGATCGAGACCACCGAGATCGACGCCCGCTCGCAGGGCCGCGTCCTCATCCCCGTGAAGGCCCGGGTCGGCAACGGCGAGACGAGCCTCGGCCTGCAGCTGACCTCGGCGCAGGGCGTCCCCATCGGCACCCCCACGGGCATGACGACCAGCGTCCGCGCCGACTGGGAGACCGTCGGCACCCTGGTCATCGGGATCGCGCTCGTCGTCGTCTTCGGAGCCGGCATCCTCCGCAACATCCGCCGTCGCCGTCGAGGCGACACCCCTGAGGACGAGGAGGACCCGAACGCCGTGCTCGAGGTCCAGCCCGACCTCGACGACCAGCGATCGGACCCGCGTGGCTAGCTTCTCCCTCGGACGCGCGAGCGCCGTCCTCGCCTCCGGCACGATGGTCTCGCGGATCCTCGGCTTCGTCATGTCGATCGTCATGGCGAACACGATCGGAGCCGCGGTCGCGCCGGGCGCGGACGCCTTCACGACGGCGAACCTGCTGCCCAACACGATCTACTCGATCATCGCGGGCGGCGCTCTGAACGCCGTCCTCGTCCCGCAGATCGTGCGGGCGGGCCTCGACGCCGACGGCGGCCGCGGCTACATCAACCGCCTGCTGACCCTGGCGCTCGGCCTGCTCCTGGTGACCACGATCGCCGCCACGGTCCTCGCTCCCCTGCTCGTGCGCCTCTACGCGCCCGGCTACGGACCGGAGCAGTACCAGCTGGCCGTCGCCTTCGCGTTCTGGTGCCTGCCGCAGGTCTTCTTCTACGGCCTGTTCACGATCCTCGGCGAGGTACTCAACGCCCGCGGCTCGTTCGGCCCCTTCACCTGGGCGCCCGTGCTGAACAACGTCGTGGTGATCGCCGGGCTCGTCGCCTTCATGGTGCTGTTCGGCGCCGATCCGGAGGGGAACCGTCCGGTCGACTCGTGGTCCCCGGCGATGGTCACCCTCCTCGGCGGGAGCGCGACGCTGGGCATCGTCGTCCAGTCGCTGTTCCTGATGCTCTTCTGGCGGAGGGTCGGCCTCAGCTACCGCCCCGACTTCCGCTTCCGGGGCGTCGGTCTCGGCACGGCCGGGCGGATGTCGCTGTGGTCGTTCGCCACCGTGCTGCTGACCATCGTCGCCGGCATCGTCGAGAGCCAGGTCTCCTCCACCGCGTCCGGCGAGGGGCCCTCGGCCGCGGCGCTGCAGAAGGCGTGGCTGATCTTCATGCTGCCCCACTCGGTCATCGCGATCTCGATCGCCATGGCGTACTTCACCAAGATGAGCGGTCACACCGCGCGGGGGGAGATGAAGGAGTTCCGCTCGGACGTCTCCACCTCGCTCCGCCTGGTGCTGATGATGCTCGTCTTCGCCGCCGCCGCGATCGTCGTGGTCGCGGTGCCGTTCGGCTCCGTCTTCACCGACTCGTTCGCGGACGCGCAGGCCATCGGAGCGATCGCCATGGCCTACGTGATCGCCCTGCCGCTGTTCTCCTCGATCGCCATCATGCAGCGCGCGTTCTACGCCCTGAGCGACGGAGCGCGGCCGTTCCTGTTCACCCTGGTGCAGGTCGTCGTGGCGGTCGCCGGGTACCTGATCGTGCTCCGGCTCCCCGCCGACCGCACCGCCGTCGGCATCGCCGCTGCGACCTCGCTCGGCATCTGCGTGCAGGCCCTCGTGGCGGCCCTCCTCCTGCGCCGCCGGCTCGGCGGCCGCGGAGGCAGGCGGATCCTCGTCAGGCTCGCGCAGTTCGTCCTCGCCGCGGTGCCCTCCGCCGCCGCCGGCTACGGCGTCCTGGTCGCCCTCGGCGGCACGCGCGCGGGCGGTTTCGCCGTCTCGAACTACGTGGAGCCGCTGCTCTCGATGGCCGCGATCGGCACCGTGATGGCGCTCGTCTACTTCGCGGTCCTCTGGTTCCTCCGGGTGCCGGAGCTGCGCGCCGTCCTCGCTCCGGTGCTCCGCCGACTGGGCCGCTGATGCTGCTCCGGTAAAAGCCTGGTCAGATCGCATTTCCTGGGCTGCTGCATAGAGCGGCGCGTGGCACCACCGGCACTCCCGGGCCCGCGGAATAGTGCCCGCCTAGGATGTGTTGTAGCCCACGGAGCCGCGGAACGATTCGAGCGACCGGCTCCGGGTGCTCGGCTCCCGCCCCACCCGTCACCGCTCGTACAGACCCCGAGGAGTTGCCGTGCGCGACATCGTCATCATCGGATCCGGCCCCGCCGGCTGGACCGCCGCCATCTACGCGGCGCGCGCCGAGCTGCACCCGGTGGTCGTGGCCTCGTCGGTCGAGATCGGCGGCGACCTGATGAACACGACGGACGTCGAGAACTTCCCCGGCTTCCCCGACGGCGTCCTCGGCCCCGAGCTGATGACCTCGATGCAGGCGCAGGCCGAGAAGTTCGGCGCCGAGACCTTCTACGACGACGTCACCTCCCTCGATCTCGAGGGCGAGGTCAAGACCGTCCACCTCGGCTCCGGCGAGAGCATCGAGGCGAAGACCGTCGTCGTCGCGACCGGATCCGCCTACCGCAAGCTGGGCCTCCACGATGAGGACCGCCTGTCGGGACACGGTGTCTCGTGGTGTGCCACCTGCGACGGCTTCTTCTTCAAGGGGAAGACCATCGCCGTCGTCGGCGGAGGCGACTCCGCCATGGAGGAGGCGACCTTCCTCACCAAGCACGCCGCGAAGGTCTATGTGATCCACCGCAAGGACTCTCTCCGCGCCTCGAAGGTCATGCAGAAGCGCGCCTTCGACAACGAGAGGATCGAGTTCATCTGGAACGCCGAGGTCACCGGCATCACCGGTGAGAACCACGTCGACGGCGTGAAGCTGCGCGACACGGTCGACGGCACCGAGTCCCACCTCGACCTCGACGGCCTGTTCATCGCGATCGGCAACGACCCGCGCACGCACGTCGTGCACGGCAAGCTCGACCTCACCACCGAGGGCACCATCTCGGTGGTCGGCCGCTCCTCCCAGACCTCCGTTCCCGGCGTCTTCGCCGCCGGCGACGTGATCGACCCGACCTACCGTCAGGCCGTCACCGCCGCGGCATCCGGAACGGTCGCCGCCCTCGACGCGGAGCACTACCTCGCTTCGCTCGCCGATGGCACCGCCCACACCGAAGGCTCACCCCGGGCCGAGCTCATCACCCGCTGACCGTCCGGTCATCGCACATCGGAGCCGGCAGCCCGCCGACTCGTGAAGGAGAGAACACCATGTCCACCGCGAAGAGCGTCACCGACGCATCGTTCCAGTCCGACGTCCTCGACTCCGAGAAGACCGTCCTGGTCGACTTCTGGGCCGAGTGGTGCGGCCCCTGCCGCATGGTCGCACCGATCCTCGACCAGATCTCGGCCGAGCACGGCGACAAGATCGAGATCGTCAAGCTGAACGTCGACGAGAACCCGCAGACCGCCGCGAAGTACCAGATCACGTCGATCCCGGCGATGAAGGTCTACCAGAAGGGCGAGGTCGTGAAGACCGTCATCGGCGCCAAGCCGAAGCCGGCCCTCGAGGCCGACCTGGCCGCGTTCCTCTGAGTTCGCACTCCTGACCGCCCTCTGCGGTCTCCGAGAGCCCCTGTCACGTCGTGACGGGGGCTCTCCTCGTTCCCGAGGCTGTTTCACGTGAAACAGCCCCGCCGGGGCGCAGGCCACGATCCCTGCGGTGGCGACCGACCGCCCCGCCGCAGCACAGGACCGGCCGGTACTGTGGATCCACCCGGCTCCGGCCGGAGAGACCCTGTCCACCGAGCGAAGCGGAACCATCGTGACCAACCGCGGCACCAACCTCGACCCCTGGTACAACTCCTATGCGGAGCGCACGGCCGGTCTGGCCGCCAGCGAGGTCCGAGCCCTGTTCGCCGTCGCGTCACGCCCCGAAGTGGTCTCGCTCGCCGGCGGCATGCCGTTCGTGTCCGCGCTCCCCCAGGACCTGGTGACCGGCGCCATCGACACCGTGATGCGGGAGCAGGGACCCGTCGCGCTGCAGTACGGGTCGGGCCAGGGCGTCCCCGTCCTGCGCGAGCAGATCCTCGACGTCATGGCCCTCGAGGGCATCTCCGCCAGTGCGGACGACATCGTGGTCACCACGGGCTCTCAGCACGCCCTGGAGCTCGTCTCGAAGCTGTTCCTGGACCCGGGGGACGTCGTCCTCTCCGAGGGCCCCAGCTACGTCACGGCGATGGTCATCTTCCGGTCGTACCAGGCCGAGGTCGAGCACGTCCCGATGGACGAGCACGGGCTCATCCCCGCCGCCCTCCGCGAGCACATCGCCCGCGTGCGCGCCGCCGGCAAGACGATCAAGTTCCTGTACACGATCCCCACCTTCCACAAC
Organism: Rathayibacter sp. AY1C7; assembly: GCF_002931865.1. Taxonomy (NCBI): domain Bacteria; kingdom Bacillati; phylum Actinomycetota; class Actinomycetes; order Micrococcales; family Microbacteriaceae; genus Rathayibacter; species Rathayibacter sp. AY1C7. The sequence goes on from NZ_PSWB01000013.1 coordinate 86,662, forward strand.
CCCGCGGGCGTGACCCTCAGTTGGGAGCGCCGCGTCGAGATCCTCGAGATCTGCAAGTCCGAGGGAATCCTCGTGCTCGAGGACAACCCGTACGGCCTCCTCTACTTCGAGGACGTCCCGCCGAAGGCGATGCGCTCGCTGGAGGAGGACGGAGTGATCTATCTCGGCACGTTCTCGAAGACGCTCGCTCCCGGCTTCCGAGTGGGCTGGGCTCTCGCTCCGCATGCGATCCGCGAGCGGCTGATCCTCGCCAACGAGGCGGCCGTCCTCAGTCCGTCGTCCTTCAGCCAGCTGGTCATCTCGAAGTACCTCGAGACAGCCGACTGGCGCGGACAGATCGACACCTTCCGTGGCGTCTACCGCGAGCGGAAGGAGGCGATGCTGAAGGGCCTGCAGACCCATCTGCCCGGCCTCAGCTGGACGAACCCGAACGGCGGCTTCTACGTCTGGGTCACGCTGCCCGAGGAGCTCGACTCCAAGGCGATGCTGCCGCGCGCAGTGAAGGAGCTCGTCGCGTACACGCCGGGTACCGCGTTCTACGGCAACGGAGACGGACGTCAGAACATCCGCCTCTCGTTCTGCTACCCGACGCCGGAGCGCATCGGTGACGGCATCCGCCGCCTCGCCACGGTCATCAACGGGGAGCTCGATCTGCTGTCGACCTTCGCGGGCACGGGCCGGCTGAGCAGCGCCGACGCGAGCAAGCGCGACGCCGTCCTGCCGCCGAACGTCTCCTGACACCGCTCCTTCGATAAGAAAGCCCTGGTCATGACCGATTTCTCTGTGCTCGACCGTACTCTCGACATCGTCGTCATCAGCGGTGGCATCAGCCACGAGCGCGACGTCTCCCTGCGGTCGGGCCGACGCGTGGCGGATCGTCTCTCCGCGATGGGCCACCGCGTCTCCCTGCACGAACCGGACGCCAGCCTCCTCTCGACGCTCCTGCAGAAGCGTCCCGACGTCGTCTGGCCCGCGGTGCACGGGGCGAGCGGTGAGGACGGTGCGCTCCTCGGGCTCCTCGAGGCGGCGGGCTTCGCCTACGTCGGCTCGCGGACGGACGCGGCGCGCCTGGCCTGGTTCAAGCCGACCGCGAAGACGCTCGTCGCTCGCGCCGGCTTCTCGACCCCGCGCTCCGTCACCCTCCCCCGCGAGACCTTCCGCGAGCTCGGAGCCGCCGGGATCCTGGAGCAGGTCGAGGCGCACCTGCCGGGCTCCCTCGTGGTGAAGCCCGCCCAGGGCGGTTCGGCCCAGGGTGTCAGCATCGTGACGGAGTCGTCGCAGCTCCCGCGAGCGATGGTGGAGGCGTACACCTACGGCGACGTCGTGCTCATCGAGCAGCAGATCCAGGGGACCGAGGTCTCCGTCGGTGTTCTCGACCTCGGTGACGGAGCTTTCGCCCTGCCGCCTGTCGAGATCGCACCCGTCGCGGGCCAGTACACCTTCGAGGCGCGCTACAACGCGGGGGAGACGCACTTCTACACGCCGGCACGGATCCCGCCGGAGATTACGGAGGAGGTGTCCCGCGTGGCCGTTGCGATCCACGAACTGCTGGGACTCCGCCACCTGTCGCGGCTCGACTTCATCATCGACGACGCCGGACTCCCCTGGTTCTTCGACGCGAACGTCCTTCCCGGAATGACCGAGACCTCACTCGTTCCCCAGGCCATCGAGGCATCCGGCCGCTACCTCGGCGACGTCTACTCCACTCTCGCGAAGCTCGCCGCCTCCTGACTCCATACCGTTTCACGTGAAACGGTCCGCTGCGCGTACGCTCCTGATCACATGGCTGCTGAGTTCTGAACGAAAGCTCGAATCCATGCCAGACGAGTAGTTGCGTCGCGGCCGATCAGGACCCTCTATCGCCGCCTTCTCCCTACAATGCGGGTCGAGTAGCCGCTCAATAACGGGTCCACGTCATCATCAGCAGACCATTAGTGCCAACTCGGGGAAGAACCCGAGGCCGCGTATCGACTCCCACCAACGTCGGACATCTGTCGCCGCGCCGGCCGATTATCCGCAGATCAGCGTGGTACATCCCGCCCCCGCCGCCACCTTTTCACCAGGCCCACGGGCATCCATCGCCACCTGGTCCTCGTCGTCATGCTGGTCGAGTAGACGCATTGCCGCGTATCGAGACCCGGCCACCCCCAGTGGGAACCTGGCGGGCGTTGCCTGGAGCGATGTATCCACGCCCACTGTCTGGCCATATCCGCAGACATACCGGTGAAGAGCAGTAGTGCGTCGAATCGAGGCTCACCACGATCGCCACCCGCGCCATCTCTGGGGAGACACAACATGGTCGATCGACGCTGATCGACACCAGGCACCCGTCGCCATGCGGGTCGAGTAGCCACTACGCGACGTACCGAGACCCACGGCCCGAAGGGACCCCTTTAGCTTGATTCTCCGACCTCAACTTCGCCTCGGGGGGGTGGTGTCTCTATTCCGCTGGTCAGGCGAGCAAACTCTTTCGAGCATTGCGGTCGAAGTCGGTCCCACGATGATCCGCATGGGCGTCCAATGTTCTCGGCAGGGGCGTTTCACGTGAAACGCTTCCGCAGCCGTTGAGCAACTTCGATCCGAAATGTTGCGCTCGTTGGAGCGAGTCGAGCCGACGAGGGCCTCCTCTCCTACCTGACAAGCTCGTAGCTCTTCAATGGCTAGGCCGCCCTAGAGCGGACCGTTTCACGTGAAACGGCCCTTCCATCGTCTCTTTCAGTGCTCTCCGGGGGCGACCGCCGACGGAGTCCTCCGTCAAAGCTCGGCGAACCCAGTCATCACATGTGCATCGATCCGCGAAAACGAAGCAATACTGCAATTCGTCTAAGGTTGCCCCCCCGCCGGCCAATTTCTGGAGGCCGAGGAAGCGCTCCTCACCGGAGACTTGGGATGCACGGACAGCCGAGGTGATCCTCATCTCAGCGGCCAACGTAGGAATGTTTCACGTGAAACATTGCGCACGCGACTATGGGCGACCATGACGTCGCCCCGGGCAGCGGAGAGCGCCACCGAGTACGACACGCCCAGGCACCCGTCCTGAGCCCGCCAGCGAGTCACTGAAAGCGACATGAACTCCGGAGGTCAGGAGGTCTGAACTCAGCCAACCCTAGATCCGGCGCTCCACGCCTACTCAACCGCGATATAGGCGCATCGTGAGCTACTCCATCCAGAGATCAATGCCCCAGATACCCGGCGATCGTCACCGTTCGGCGATACCAGCCGTATTCTCGACCAGGACCGGAGTCAGCAGGGCCCCGCAGAACCTGGAACCACTTCATCGGACTGTACCGGTCAGAAGGGCCTATCAATCAGAGAGAGGACGACAACCGAGAATCCTCAGCTCACAAGGCATCTCGAAGATCGCCCCAAGCGTGCTGATCTGCGATCGCGGTGCCGACGAGGGGAGCGGATACCGCCAGATCGGCGATTGCGGCCAAGAACACAGCGCGAGCACGCGCACGCCAGCCGCACGGCGAATCAGTGGCGGCCGCTAGGCCGGCCACTACGGAGCGAGCGACACCTCGGTCGGCTCCCCGATCTCGGCGAGGATGCGGTTCAAGTCCTGGATGGTGGCGAAGTCGATGACCATCTGGCCCTTGCGAGCACCCAGGGTGACCTTGACGCGCGTGTTCAACCGGTCGCCGAGGTGATCCGCGATCGACGAGAGGTGTCCGGAGTGCCCGCCCTGCTCCTCCACCACGGGACGCACGGTCGTCCGCGGCGCCTTCATCTGCGCGGCGGCGGCCTCGGCGGCGCGGACGGACAGGTCCTCGTTGACGATCTTGTCGGCCAGGCGGCGCATCATCTCGACGTCGTCGAGGGACAGAACCGCACGCGCGTGTCCTGCGGTCAGGACGCCGGCAGCGACGCGGGCCTGCACATCGGCCGGGAGACGCAGAAGACGGAGTGTGTTCGAGATCTGCGGCCGCGAACGTCCGAGCCGCGTCGCCAGGGCCTCCTGGGTGATCCCGAAGTCGCTGAGGAGCTGCTGGTAGGCGGACGCCTCCTCGAGCGGGTTGAGGTCGGCGCGGTGCAGGTTCTCCAGCAGCGCGTCGCGGAGCATGTTCTCGTCGGCCGTGTCCTTGACGACCGCGGGGATGGTGGTCAGTCCCGCGGCCTTCGAGGCGCGGAACCGGCGCTCACCCATCACGAGCTCGTACTTCGCTCCGCCGCGAGCCGTCACGGGCCGGACGACGATCGGCTGCAGCACTCCGAACTCGCGGATGCTGTGGACGAGTTCCGCGAGGTCGTCCTCGTCGAACACCGACCGCGGCTGCGCCGTGTTGGGGGTGATGTCGGCGAGGGGGAGTCGCGCCAAGCGCGCTCCGGGGACCTCGAGGAGCTCCTCGGCGCGGGCCGAATCGCCGACCTGATCAGGGAAGAAGACGTCGACGGGCCGGGAGCGCGACTCGTCGCTGGTCGGGATGAGCGAGCCGATCCCCCGGCCGAGTCCCGTGCGCTTGGTCGCCATCAGCGTGCCTCTCCTTCGTGTGCCGTCTCGGGTGTCTTCCGGGCTCCGCGTCGTGCGATCTCCGCGGCCGCCTCCAGATACGCCAGCGAACCGGACGACTGCGGGTCGTAGCTGATCACGCTCTGTCCGTAGCTCGGCGCCTCCGAGATCCTCACGTTGCGCGGGATCACCGCGCGCAGCACCTCCTTCGGGAAGTGCTCTCGGACATCCGCTGCCACCTGCTGGGAGAGGTTCGTGCGGCCGTCGTACATCGTCAGGAGGATCGTCGAGACACCGAGGTTCGGATTGAGGTGCCGCTCGATCAAGTCGATGTTCTTGAGCAGCTGGCTGAGCCCCTCGAGCGCGTAGTACTCGCACTGGATCGGGATGAGCACCTCGCGAGCGGCGACGAACGCGTTGATGGTCAGCAGACCGAGCGACGGCGGGCAGTCGATGAAGACGTAGTCGAACGGCTCGTCCATGGTGTCGAGCATGCGGTCGAGCGCACGGCGGAGACGCTGCTCGCGCGCGACGAGCGAGACCAGCTCGATCTCGGCGCCGGCCAGGTGGATGGTCGCCGGCACACCGTAGAGCGAGGCGAACTCCGGGCTCTTCTGCACGACGTCCGCGAGGGGAGTGTCGTTGACGATCACGTCGTACACGCTGGCCGTCTCGGCTCGGTGCTCGATGCCCAGGGCCGTCGACGCGTTGCCCTGCGGATCGAGGTCGATGACGAGCACCTTCGCCTCACCGCGGGCGAGCCCGGCGGCGAGGTTGACGGTCGTCGTCGTCTTGCCGACGCCGCCCTTCTGGTTCGAGATCGTGATGACGCGCGTCGACTCGGGCTTGGGCAGCGGCTGGGCGTTCAGCAGTGCGCGCCGACGGGTCATATCCGCGATCTCCCGGGCCAGGGGAGTCGAGGAATCGAAGCCTCCGGTCAGACCGGCGGAATCGGTTTGTTTCACGTGAAACCTTCGCTCAGCGAGTGGGACGGACATCAGCACCGAGGAGTCGACGGACGAGGAGTCGGGGGCTCACTGCGGCGTCGTGGCGATCAACCCACTGTAGCCCGGACGACCCTCGTCACCTCGGAGAGCACGCCGTCGCCGAGCACGACGACCTCGGGCGGGGAGAGCCGGAAACGACGGATCTGCTTGGCCGCCGCCTCGATCTCCTTCTCGGCGTTGATGCCCTTCAGCAGGACCAGCTCGCCTCCGGGCCGCAGCAGCGGCGCGGTCAGCGGGATCAGCTTCGAGAGGGCGCTGACCGCCCGAGCGGTCACCTGGTCGAGAGGCTCCGCGAGCTCCGCCTCTTCAGCACGGGCTCGCAGAACTGAGACATTCTCGAGTGCGAGTCCGTCGACCTGCTCTTGAAGCCAGACGACGCGACGCTCCATCGGCTCGATGAGCACGAAGCGGACGTCCGGCCGCACGATGGCCAGGACGAGCCCGGGAAGGCCCGCGCCACTGCCGACATCACCGACCAGTCCCGGACGCAGGAGAGGGGCCACCAGGGCGCTGTTGAGCACGTGCCGCGTCCAGAGCCGGGGGAGCTCCAACGGCCCGATCAGGCCGCGCTCCTCGCCCTGGTCGGCGAGAGCCTCCGTGAAGCGCCGCAGAACGGGCAGGCGGTCGCCGGCGATCGCCGCAGCGGCTGCAGGCTCGGCCTCGAGGGTCGACTCCACGCCGCTCAGCCGCGGGTGATGACGGTGTGGCGCTCGCGCGCCTCGCCGCGCGACTCCGACACGAAGCCGCGCTCGCCCACCATGTCGTGGACCAGCTTGCGCTCGTACGACGACATGGGCGGGAGCGAGGCCGACGTGGCGCCGTCCTCGATCCGCTCGATCGCGCGGTCGACCAGCTGGGCGAGCTCAGCCTCGCGGGCGTCGCGGGAGCCGCCGATGTCGAGGATGAGGCGGGAGAACGCGCCGGTCTTCGTCTGGACCGCCAGGCGCGTCAGCTCCTGCAGTGCCTGGACGGCGTCGGGGCGGGAGAGCACCCGGAGGTTCGTGTCGCCGGAGGCGGTGACCGAGAGGTAGGCGCGGCCGTTGCGGACCTCGATGTCGATGTCGCCGTCGAGGTCGCAGATGTCGAGGAACTCCTCGATGTAGTCGGCGGCGACGTCGCCCTCGTCCTCGAGCTGAGAGAGCGTGGACTCGGGCGCCTCGTCGACGGCGGACGCGTCCACGTCCACGGGTGCGGACGCGTCCTCGGTGATGGTCTGCATCGGATCGGTCATGGCGGCTCTACTTCTTTCCGGCTTGCTTCTTGGAGCGGTTCTTGCTCACGGGCTGCGTGCGCTGCACGGCCTTCTTCTCGACGAGGGTGACGTCGCCGGCGGCCGTGGTCTCCTCGACCAGCTTGCCCTTGCGGCGCAGGCGCTCCTCGCGGGCCTTGGCGGCCTCGCTGCCCGGGGTCGGCATGTTCCGGATGACGATGAACTGCTGGATCATCGTCCAGATGTTCGAGGTCAGCCAGTAGAACATCACGCCGAGGGGGAAGGCGAAGCCCGAGAAGGCGAAGACGAGGGGGAGGATGTAGAGCAGGATCCGCTGCTGTTTGAACGTCGGCGAGGCCTTCGCCTCGGGCGACATGTTCTTCGAGACGATCTGCAGCTGCGTGATGAACTGCGACGCGGTCATCAGGACGACCATGATCACCGCGATGATGATGACCGGCTCCTGGCCGCCCTCGGCGAGTGCGCCCTGGATCGACTGGTGCAGCGGTGCGACGCCGAAGAGGTTCGCCTCGCCGAACTGGCGGGCGAGCGTCTCATCGAGCGGGCCCACGCCCTTCTGGCTGTGCTGCGCCGCGTTCAGCACCGAGAACAGGCTGAAAAAGATCGGCATCTGGATCAGCAGGGGCAGGCAGGAGGCGAGCGGGTTGGTGCCCGTCTTCTTGTAGAGCTCCATGGTCTCGCGGGACATCGCCTCGCGGGACAGCTGGTCGCGCTTGCCCTTGTACTTGTCCTGGATCTTCTTGAGCTGGGGTGCGACCTCGAGCATCCGGCGCTGGCTCTTGATCTGCTTGACGAAGATCGGGATGAGCGCGGCGCGGATGACGATGACCAGGCCGACGATCGAGAGGACCCAGGTGATTCCCGCGGCCGCCTCCATGCCGGTGAAGGTCAGCAGCTGGTGGAAGGCGACGAGGAGCAGCTCGACCACCCACTTGAGGGGCCAGAGGATCGTGCCGAGGAGGTCCATGGAGTGGGGTCAGTCCTTTCGAGGGCCCACGACGAACCCGGCTCGCGTCACGGCGAAACGGGTCCGGCCGGAAGCCGGTCGGTGCAGGGGGATCGAGGTCGGGACGTCGTCGATGCCGCCGGCCGCCCACGGGTGGCAGCGGAGCAGACGGCGGGCCGCGAGGACGGAGCCGAGGACGAGCCCGTGGAGCTGGACCGCCTGGAGCGCGTACGCGGAGCACGAGGGGTAGTAACGGCAGACGTCCCCGTAGAGAGGGGACACGACCGCCCGGTAGACGATCAGGAGCAGGACGCCGATGTTCCGCGGCAGCAGGAGGATCGCCCACCCGAGCCGGGCGAACGGCGCCTCGCGGCGGGGGAGCACGGCGGTCACGAGGACGCCCCGCTCTTCCGCGCGGCTCGCGCCATCGCGGACCACACCTCGGAGCGCAGCTCCGACCAGGGGGCGTCGGCGCTGCCGGGCAGCGCGCGGACGACGACCTGGGTGCCGGGGTCGATCTCGGGGACGAGCTCGAACGCCACGGCCTTGAGCCGGCGGCGGACGGTGTTGCGCGTCACCGCGGTGCCGACCGTCTTGGCGACGATGAACCCGAACCGCGCCGGATCGCCCGCGGAGGACCGGCGGACATACGTGACGGTGTGCGGTCCTGTGGACCGCACACCGCGACGGACGACTGTCCGGTACTCGCCTCCGTGGACGATGCGATTGGCTCTGGCCAGCACCGCTGGTCGGTACCGCTCGCTGCTAGGCGGAGAGCTCGGTGCGCCCCTTGGCGCGGCGCGCGCTGAGGATGCCGCGGCCGGCACGGGTGCGCATGCGCAGACGGAAGCCGTGCACCTTGGCGCGACGACGGTTGTTCGGCTGGAAGGTTCGCTTGCTCATAATCAGATCTCCACGTACGTGTTCCGCGGCGCGAACCGGCACCACCCGCTCGGGCGGAGACTCGGATCCTCCGGGAAGAAGGGGTGCCCGGCTGCGGAATCCGCTCGGCCTGCGAGGGCCGCACGGACGACACCGGGCAGGCGTCAACTGATTTAAACTACGGCCTGTTCCGCCACCGGTCAAATGTGGACGGCGCGAAACCTCGATCATGCACACGGGACACGGGGTTCCGCGCATTGACACGCGGGTGTCGCTGTGGTGGATTTGTCTCCCGTCGGCTCCGTTCGTTACGGTGTTGAGCCGCAGTTATCCACAGGTGGGATCCGCGTCCTCCCGCGCCCGCACAGGCATCGCTCGAGGCCGGTGGACAACCCTGTGGAGAGAGCGGCACTCGAGACCCGGCTCCGCGCCCGGTCCGCGACGCCCCTGCAGCGGGCGGCGACGGGGCCGGCGGAGACGGCGATCCCGCAGCGACTTCACAGCGACAGCACCCAGGACCGGAGACAGATGGCAGACGACACGTCGATGGTCGACGCGTGGAACGTGATCCTCGGCGCACTCTCCCAGGACGAGCGGATCACCGCTCCCCTCTACGGGTTCGTCTCGCTCGTGGAGCCCAAGGGCATCATGGCGGGCACCTTCTACCTGGAGGTCCCGAACGAGTTCACCCGCGGAATGCTCGAGCAGCGCGTGCGCGTGCCCCTGCTCAGCGCGATCGGGACGCTCGACGACTCCTTCGGCGTCACGACGTTCGCCTTCGTGGTGAACCCCGACATCGAGCACGAGCCCCTCAGCTCCCCGTCGTCGCAGGAGTCGATGAACCCGTTCGAGCCGATCACCGCCTCCTCGGCGACGGTCGCGCCGACCCGCGGGGTCGAGGAGCTGCGGACCGTGCCGGCGACCGACACCCGGCTGAACCCGAAGTACAGCTTCGACAACTTCGTCATCGGAGGCTCCAACCGGTTCGCGCACGCCGCGGCCGTCGCCGTCGCCGAGGCTCCCGCCAAGGCCTACAACCCGCTCTTCGTCTACGGCGACTCCGGGCTCGGCAAGACGCACCTCCTCCACGCCATCGGCCACTACGCGATGAGCCTCTACCCGGGGATCCGGGTGCGGTACGTCTCGAGCGAGGAGTTCACGAACGACTTCATCAACTCGATCGCGAACAACCGGGGCAACGCCTTCCACGGCCGCTACCGCAACGTCGACATCCTCCTGATCGACGACATCCAGTTCCTGCAGGGGAAGGCGGAGACGCAGGAGGCGTTCTTCCACACCTTCAACCAGCTGCACGACCACAACAAGCAGGTCGTGATCACGTCCGATCTGCCGCCGAAGGCCCTGACGGGCTTCGAGGACCGGATGCGCTCGCGCTTCGAGTGGGGCCTCATCACCGATGTGCAGGCTCCCGACCTCGAGACCCGCATCGCGATCCTCCGCAAGAAGGCGGTCAGCGAGAAGCTGCTCGTGCCCGACGACATCCTCGAGTTCATGGCGTCGAAGGTGTCGAGCAACATCCGCGAGCTCGAGGGGACGCTCATCCGCGTCACCGCGTTCGCGAGCCTGAACCGGACGCCGGTCGACATGTCGCTCGTGCAGACCGTGCTCAAGGACCTGATCACGCTCGACGAGGACAATGTCATCTCGCCGGTCGACATCATCAACCACACCGCGGACTACTTCAAGCTCACGGTCGACGACCTCTACGGCTCGTCGCGCTCGCAGGCCGTCGCCACCGCGCGCCAGATCGCCATGTACCTGTGCCGGGAGCTGACGAACCTCTCGCTGCCCAAGATCGGCCAGCTGTTCGGCAACCGCGACCACACCACGGTCATGTACGCGAACAAGAAGATCTCGGAGCTCATGAAGGAGCGCCGCAGCATCTACAACCAGGTCACCGAGCTGACCACCCGCATCAAGACGAACCGCTAACCGGCAGTCGTGCGGTCCCCGGGACCGCCTGTCCCGGGTGGCGTGCCTGGGGGTCCATCGGCGTCCGTGCGCGGTGGTCGGGTAGTCGCTCCCTCTCCTCGTGTGGGGGGAGGGAGCGACGGGGATCGCGGCGCGAGCAGCAGGACGTCGGTGTCGGCGCGCGTCGAAATCAGGCGAAGGCGCTGGCGGGGGTCTCGATACGCCGCACTGCGGCTACTCGACCAGCACGGACCGGACATGCTCAGGGGGTTCGGGCGAGTGGCGGAGCGGCTGAGCGGCCGGCGTGCGATCGGACGGTGTCGATCCGCCGTGCGACGGCCAGGAGAGCAACGCGGGGGAGGGGGAGCGCGCACCGTCTTCCGGGCCGCTCGGACGGCGGCAGCCGCGCTCGACGGTCTCCGTCGTGACCGGAGAAGTCGTCGACGGACTCCTCGGACCTGCCTCGCGCGCCTCGGACACGCCGCCTCGCGCGCCTCGGAGGGCCGATTTCCACAGTGTGAGGAACCTGTGGATAACTGTGGACAACCGCCTCGGGACTGTGCGCCCGGAGAGCCCGCCTGTGGAGGGCGACTGGTCGGCTCGGATCGCTCCACAGGGCGTCCACGGGCCCGCTCACACTCCCTCCACAGGGGCGGGTCCCTCCGATCCCACCCAGGAGTAGGGGTCCGGAGCGTTTTCCACAGTTTCCACACGTGTTAACACTGTTAACGCAGTTCTCTCTTTAATGAAGCCTCGACCGGCAACCTCTCCACAGCGACTCGGGAGTGCTCGGCGGTCCACCCCCTTCCGAGCTCGTCGAGCCCGGCGGGTACGATGGGCGACGGTCTTCGTCCGCGACTCGTCAGGGGTGTACTCGTGAGGTTCCAAGCCAACCGCGATGTCTTCAGCGAGGCGGTGTCCTTCGCGGTCAAGCTGCTTCCGCAGCGCACGACCCTGCCGATCCTCTCCGGAGTCCTCATCGAGGCGACCGCCGAGGGTCTGACACTGTCCTCCTTCGACTACGAGGTGTCCGCGCAGACGCAGATCGCGGCCGACGTGGAGGAGACGGGGACCGTGCTCGTCTCGGGCCGTCTGCTCGCCGACATCGCGAACCGCCTCCCCAACGCTCCCGTGCGCATCGCCACGGAGGAGTCGCGCGTCTCGGTCTCGGCCGGCTCGGCGCACTTCACGCTCCTGCAGATGCCCGTGGAGGAGTACCCGAGCATCCCCGAGATCGACGCCTCCACCGGCCTCGTCCCGGCCGACGCCTTCGCAGCCGCCGTCTCGCAGGTGGCGGTCGCCGCCTCCCGCGACGACGTGACCCCCGTCATCACCGGCGTGCAGCTCGAGATCACCGAGAACACGATCGGCCTCGTCGCGACGGACCGCTACCGCGTCGCCGTCCGCGAGATCGACTGGGACAACGGGGACAACCCCGCGCCCACCCAGCCGCTCACCGCCCTCGTGCCCGCACGCACGCTGCAGGAGGTCGGCAAGACCTTCGGCCACTCCGGCACCGTCTCCGTCGCGATCACCAACCGCGACGAGCGCGAGCTGATCGCCTTCACCGCGGACCGCAAGACCGTCACCTCGCTGCTGATCAAGGGCAACTTCCCGCCCGTGAAGCGCCTCTTCCCCGCCTCCGTCGAGAACTACGCGGTCATGTCGACCAGCGACCTCATCGAGGCCACCCGCCGCGTCTCGCTCGTGCTCGAGCGCGAGGCGGCCCTCCGCTTCAGCTTCAGCAGCGACGGCCTCACCCTCGAGGCCATCGGCTCCGAGCAGGCGCAGGCGTCCGAGAGCATCGACGCGATCGTGACCGGCGACGACGTGGTCGTCTCGCTCAAGCCGCAGTTCCTGCTCGACGGCCTCGCCGCCGTCCACTCGGAGTTCGTGCGCATCGCGTTCACGAAGACCGAGAACCCCAACAAGCCCGGCCCCGTCCTGATCACCGCGCAGACCTCGCGGGAGCAGCCCGGCAGCGACAGCTACCGCTACCTGCTCCAGCCCAACCTGCTGCTGCGCTGACCACTCCCCGGATCGCAGAGCCGCGACCGCCCCGCTCCCGACGAGCGCCCGCCCGCCGGACAACGAATCCAGGAAGGTTCACCATGCACATCGGACTCGTCGGCCTCGGCAAGATGGGCGACAACATGCGCTCCCGCCTCCGCTCCAAGGGGCTCGAGGTCACCGGCTACGACCGCAATCCCGACGTCTCGGACGCGGCCTCTCTCGACGAGATGATCGCCGCACTCCCCTCGCCCCGCATCGTCTGGGTGATGGTGCCGGCCGGCGAGATCACCGACGCGGTCGTCAAGGACCTGTCGGAGAAGCTCAGCGAGGGCGACCTCGTCATCGACGGCGGCAACTCCCGCTTCACCGAGGACTTCAAGCACGACGCGCTGCTGAAGCCCAAGGGCATCCACTACATCGACGCGGGCGTCTCCGGCGGCGTCTGGGGACTCCAGAACGGCTACGGCCTGATGGTCGGCGGCCCGAAGGAGCTCGTCGAGTACGCCATGCCCGTCTTCGACGCGCTGCGCCCCGAGGGCCCCCGCGAGGAGGGCTTCGTCCACGTCGGCGAGGTCGGCGCCGGCCACTACGCGAAGATGGTCCACAACGGCATCGAGTACGCCCTGATGCAGGCGTTCGCCGAGGGCTACGAGCTGCTCGAGACCCGCAGCGACATCATCAAGGACGTCACCGGCACCTTCAAGGCCTGGCAGCGCGGCACGGTCGTGCGCTCCTGGCTGCTCGAGCTCCTCGTCCGCGCCCTCGAGCAGGACCCGGACTTCAAGAACATCGAGGGCTACGTGCAGGACTCGGGCGAGGGCCGCTGGACCATCGAGGAGGCCATCAACAACGCCGTCCCGGTGCCCACGATCAGCGCCTCGATCTTCGCCCGCTTCGTCTCCCGCCAGGAGGACTCCCCCGCGATGAAGGCCGTCGCAGCGCTCCGCAACCAGTTCGGCGGGCACTCCGTCAAAGCCGTCGACTGAGTCGGCTGGTGAGGACTGCCTCCGGCAGTCCTCACGGCGGTCGGCTTCCGGAAGGGGGCGCGTTCCGCAGGGCCGGTGATGGACGGCGGACTGCGGCCCGCCGCCCCCGTGAGGCAGGGATGCTCTCACGGGGGCGGCGGGCCTCCGGCCGCCTCCACCTCGCTACCGACGTCGGGCGGCGAGCCTTCGGCCGCCTTCACGGGCGGGGACGGGGCTCGGCCGATCATGGTGAGCGAGTAGTGGCCCCGGACGGGCGTATCGGGATCCGCGTCCCGGACGGTTCCGCCGCCGTGCTGGTCGAGTAGCCCGCAGGGGTGTGTCGAGACCGGGGGCGAAGGCCTGGCCGACCGTGGGACAGCGGGCCGCAGGCGCCGGAGCGGGTGGATCGGCCGAGCGAGACGGGCCAGGAGCCCGCAGGGGTGCAGTGAAGGCCCGCGACGACGGGTGGAGGAGGGGAGCGCGACGTGCAGGTGACGCAGCTGGCGCTCAGCGACTTCCGGAACTACGAGTCGGTCGATGTCGAGCTCGTGCCCGGACCGAACCTCTTCGTCGGCCGCAACGGCCAGGGCAAGACGAACCTCGTCGAATCTCTCGGCTACCTCTCCACCCTGGGCTCGCACCGCGTGTCGAGCGACCAGGCGCTCATCCGCGCCGGCCGGGACAGCGCCGTGGTGCGCGCCCGCCTCCGCAACGGCGAGCGCGACCTGCTGGCCGAGGTGCAGATCAACCGCTCCTCCCCCAACCGCGCGCAGATCAACCGCGGCGGGATCAAGCCGCGCGAGCTCCCCCGCTTCTTCTCCAGCGTCCTCTTCGCGCCGGAGGACCTCCTCCTCATCCGCGGCGACCCGTCGGCCCGCCGCCGCTTCCTCGACCAGCTGGTGATCCTCCGCTCCCCGCGGATGAGCGCCGTCCAGGCCGACTACGAGCGGGTGCTGCGCCAGCGCAACTCGCTGCTCAAGTCCGCACGGGCGAGCGGCGTCCGGGACCCCTCGAAGCTCGGGACCCTCGACATCTGGGACGAGCGCCTGATCGCGCTCGGGACCGAGATCATGCAGTCGCGCCTCACCCTGGTGGAGGAGCTGAGCGGACCGGTGCGCGCGGCGTACGAGGCGGTCGCCGGTGCCGACCAGCGTCCGGTGCTCCGCTCCCGCCTGAGCATCGAGGGCGCGGTCGACGACGACGGCGAGCCCTTGGAGCAGCCGGGCGCCGCGTCACCGGCGGCGGGCGAGGGACTGGCGGAGGCGTTCGCGTCCGCGCTGGCCGGGGTGCGCCGCCGCGAGCTCGACCGGGGCGTCTCCCTCGTCGGCCCGCACCGCGACGACGTGCAGTTCGAGCTGAACGCGCTGCCGGCCAAGGGCTACGCCAGCCACGGTGAGAGCTGGTCGTTCGCCCTGGCGCTGAAGCTGGGCGCTGCGGAGCTGCTCCGGCGCGACTCCCCCATGGGCGATCCGGTGCTGATGCTCGACGACGTCTTCGCCGAGCTGGACGCGCGCCGGCGCGAGCGCCTCGCCTCGGTGGTCGCCGACTACGAGCAGGTCCTGATCACCGCGGCCGTCTTCGACGACGTCCCGGAGGCGCTGGCCGCGCACACCGTGCGGATCGAGGCCGGCCGGATCGTCGGCACGGGCGCCGCCGCCGCGCCGATCGCCGTGCCAGAGCCGACCGCACCCGACTCCGCCTCGCCCGATCCGGTGTCCTCCGACTCCCCTCCTCCCGGTCCCGAGTCCTCCCGCTCCTCTTCTCCCGATCCGGTCTCGTCCGACTCCCCTTCTCCTGGTGCCGTCTCCTCCGTCGCGGCCTCCTCCTCGGAGACCGCGTCCCCAGCGCCTGCGTCCACAGATCCCGCGTCCCCGGAGCCGCCCGCCCCCGCCCCGTCGGAGCCGGCCGATGGCTGACTCC